>CALPPS020000058.1 GCA_943325515.2 Flavobacterium psychrophilum | reverse complement strand
TTAGTGATTACACAAGATGTGAATTTTTTGAATTTAGAACGAAATGAAATCCGAAGTTCTTTTACAAAATCGCATTCCGATTTAAAACGTTTGCAACAAAAGGAAACCATAAAACGATACCAATTTATCAATGATACTTTGAAAATTGGTCAAGCTATTGACTCTACAAACGCTAAAGATTTGCGTTCCAAATTAGACAAAGTGTTGACGCATAAAATTTTTGGTTACGCTATATTCTTTGGAATCTTACTATTGATTTTCCAATCTATTTTTGATTGGTCAAGTTACCCGATGGATTTTATCGATACCACTTTTGCCGACTTAGCCAATTATACAAAAAAGCATCTTCCATCTGGAGAATTTACTAATTTAATTAGTGAAGGAATCATTCCCGGTATTGGTGGAATCGTAATTTTTATTCCACAAATTGCGTTTCTTTTTCTGTTTATCTCAGTGCTTGAAGAAAGCGGTTACATGAGCCGTGTTGTCTTTTTGATGGACAAAATAATGCGCCGATATGGGCTTTCAGGAAAAAGTGTTGTGCCGTTAATTTCGGGAACAGCTTGTGCGATTCCGGCAATTATGAGTGCCCGAAATATTGAGAACTGGAAAGAACGATTAATCACAATTTTAGTAACCCCCTTTATAACCTGTTCGGCACGTTTGCCTGTTTATGCCATTTTGATTGCTTTAATAATTCCAAACAAACGATTATTTGGATTTTTTAGTTTGCAAGGAGCGACACTCATGATTTTGTACCTTTTAGGTTTTGGAATGGCGATTTTTTCGGCCTATATTTTAAATAAGATTTTAAAGGTTAAAACCAAATCGTACTTCGTTGTTGAAATGCCAAATTACAAATTACCACTTATTAAAAATGTTGCTATTAACGTAATTGAAAAAACAAAATCCTTTGTATTTGGGGCTGGAAAAATCATCTTGGCAATCTCAATAATTCTTTGGTTTTTAGGTTCGCATGGCCCAAAAGAAACTTTTGGAAATGCAGAAAAGCTGATAAATGAAAAGTATAAACATAGTTCTAATTATAGGATTGTTGAAAATGAAATCAGTTCATACAAACTGGAAAACTCCTATGTTGGAATTATCGGGAAAAGTATTGAGCCTGCCATAAGGCCTTTGGGTTACGATTGGAAAATTGGCATAGCTGTAGTCACATCCTTTGCGGCTCGCGAAGTTTTTGTCGGAACCTTGGCAACCATTTACAGTGTAGGGAATAATAACGATGACAGCACTATAAAAAGTAAAATGCAAGTCGATGTTCATCCCGACGGAACCAAAATATTCAACTTTGCTAGTGGTATTTCTTTGTTGCTTTTTTATGCTTTTGCAATGCAATGTGCTAGTACTTTAGCAATTACTAAAAAGGAAACCAACTCTTGGAAATGGCCATTAGTTCAGCTGATTTTTATGAGTGGATTTGCTTATATAACGGCACTAATTGCGTATCAAATTCTGAAATAAATCTTTCGTTTATTGAAGTTAAAAATAATTTAAAAAATTATTATTTATATTTTGTCTAAATAAATATAAAGAGTATTTTTGTTGCGTAGAATTAATCTAAATAACAGATGCACAAATTATATTATATCCTTTCTCTTTTAGTCGTTTCCAATACAATAAAAGCTCAAGACACATTCGATGTTGAAGAAAATGACACTGTCAAAAAACTTGCTCCAGTAATTATTGTCACCAAACAACAAAGCCCTGAAAGAATGCCTGAAATAAAGGGTAATGTTATATTTTCTGGAAAAAAAAATGAAGTCTTAAAACTTTCCAGCATCAACGGGAACCTTACAAACAACAATGCTCGAGAAATTTTCGCAAGAATTCCAGGAGTTACCGTTTGGGAAAATGAAGGTTCAGGTTTGCAAATTAACGTTGGCGTGAGAGGTTTAAGCCCAAATAGAAGTTGGGAATTAAACACGCGCCAAAACGGAGTAGATATTTCGGCTGATGTTTTTGGCTATCCAGAAGCTTATTATAATCCGCCGTTAGAAGCTGTTGAAACTATTCTATTGGTTCGTGGTGGAGCATCTTTACAATTCGGGCCGCAATTTGGTGGTATGCTGAACTATGTTTTAAAAAGGGAAAAGGACAAACCATTTTCTTTTGAAACCCAAAACACGGTGGGAAGTTATGGATTGATAAGCACATTTAATGCCATTGGTGGGAAATATAAAAAATGGTCTTATTACGTATATAATTATTCACGAAGCGCAAAAGGATGGAGAGAAAACAACCGTTTTCAAGCGAGAAATACGCACGCTTTTGTGGAATATCGCTTTTCGGATAAAACAAAAATTTCAGCCGAATACACCAATGCTGATTATGAAATGCAACAACCCGGCGGATTAACCGATGCGCAATTTGCTGCAAATCCCCGACAATCGCATAGAACCCGTAACTGGTTTGGTGTGCCGTGGAATATTTTTGCTGTAAATTTTGACACCAAAGTTTCTACCCATTTTGATGTCAATTTCAAAGCTTTTGGACTGATTGGCGAGCGAAATAGTGTTGGATTTACAAAAGCCGCAGATATTGAAGACGCAATTGATCCGTTAACAAATCTATATGAAAATAGAAGAGTTGATAGTGATACTTATAAAAATATTGGAATAGAAAACCGAAATTTATATAGATATCAACTGGGTAATACTAAACAAAACCTTGCGTTTGGTTTTCGTTTATATCAAGCAAAAACCGAGCGTTATCAAAAAGGGAATGGAACCACCGGGAGCGATTTTGATATGTCTATAGATGGAAAGTATCCTGTGTATTTGGCTTTTACTACAAAAAATATTGCCCTCTTTGCGGAAAATCAATTTAAAGTAACCGATAAATTTAGCATAACACCAGGCGTTCGTTTTGAACATATCAATTCAAATGCTAATGGAAGAATTAATATAGTTGATGGAAACTTCGGCGAAAAGATTATCGTTAGAAACAAACCACTTTTAGGTTTAGGATTGGAATACAAATTGAACAAAACAAATATTTATGCCAATATTTCACAAGCATTTCGTCCCGTTTTATTCAGCGATTTAACTCCCCCTGCCACACGTGATGTAATAGATCCGAATTTAAAAGATGCAAGCGGTTATAATGCTGATTTAGGATATCGTGGCGTTTATAAAGGATTTATAAACTTTGATGTGAGTGTTTTCTATTTGAGTTATAACAATCGTGTTGGCGGCATTAGTCAATTCGTCAATAATGACCCAACGCAAGGTACCTATTTATTTAGAACCAATTTAGGTGAAACACGCAATAAAGGAATTGAAGGTTTTGTTGATGTGAATATTACTAAAATGATTGGGATAGAAAAACCGTATGGCAATTTAGATATTTTTGCTTCGATGTCTTTTATTGATAGTAAATATGTTAATTTTAAGACAACAACCACAACAACAGACACAACAACAACCCCTCCTACTACTATAATTACAGAAACTAATTTGTCTGGAAACCAAGTAGAAAATGCACCACGCTATATTCACAATTTTGGAATGTCATGGGGAAATAACAACTTTTCAGCTACGTTGCAATATAAAATGTCGGGTAAAATTTTTACTGATGCTAACAATACCGTTACGCCATCTGCCAACGGACAAACAGGAATTTTGGATGGGTACAGCGTTGTTGATTTTTCATCAGAATATAACTTTATGAAAAACTTCAATGTTCGCTCTGGCATCAATAACTTGTTAAATAAGTATTATGCTACTCGTCGTTCTAGTGGATATCCAGGACCAGGAATTCTGCCTGGAGAAGGCAGAACGTTTTATATTTCTGTTGGTGCAAAGTTTTAATATAATAATTCAATAATGGGTTTCAAAAACAAGAGAACCTTTTTACCTTTGTTGTATGAACATTCAAGAAATAGTAGTTTATGTAATAGTACTCGTTGCCATTGGTTTTTTGTTTCGAAAATTTATTTGGAAACCAAAATCAAAAAAGAACTGTGGCAGCGGTGATTGTGGTTGTCATTAACCCAACGCTACATCCAATGTCATCATTAGAATAAATCCACCTATAAATCCAAGCGTAGCAATATCTGTATTGTTATCTTGTTGGGTTTCAGGGATTACCTCTTCCACCACTACAAAAATCATGGCGCCTGCAGCAAAAGCTAGAGCATAAGGCAATAGTGGCGTAAAAAATGTAACTGCAACTGCCCCCAAAACTCCCGCAACGGGTTCTACTAAAGCCGACGCTTGTCCGTACATAAAACTCTTTCTTCTGCTCATTCCCATTCTGCGTAACGGCATAGAAACTGCAATTCCTTCGGGAAAATTTTGAATTCCAATTCCGATAGCTAAGGTCAATGCTCCAGCTATAGACGCCTCAGGAATTCCTGCCGCTACGCCTCCAAACAAAACTCCCACGGCCAAGCCTTCAGGAATATTGTGTAAGGTAATTGCTAAAACCAATAAGGTGGTACGCTGCCAAGGTGATTTTACACCTTCCGTTTCCTGAAAATTAATATGCAAATGAGGTAACACTTTATCCAATCCAAAAATGAACAAAGCACCTAGAAAAAATCCAATAGAAGCCGGAATTACTTTGGTAAATCCTTCGCCTCCACTCATTTCGATAGCGGGTGCTAATAAACTCCAAAAACTAGCGGCTACCATTACCCCGCCAGTAAAACCAAGCATTCCATCCAAAACAACTCTGTTCATCGTTTTGAAAAAGAAAACAAAAGAAGCGCCAAACGCTGTCAAAAACCAAGTAAAAAGTGTGGCATACAACGCTGCTAAAATCGGATCAATACTCTCGAAATAATCAATTGCAACTTGAAACATAATTATTTTTTTTACAAATCTAATACATTTATCATTTTTTCGAGGGGAATACTCTTATTTTTGGGAATTCAAATTCAAAATTTTTTTTACAAAGTGAAACAATACGACTACATTTTTACTGGCGCAGGTTTATCCGCTTTGATGACAGTTTATGAAATGATAGTGTCTGATAAATTTCAGGATAAAACTATTTTATTGATTGATCAAGATCCAAAAAAGAGCAATGATAGAACCTGGTGTTTTTGGGACGATACCTCTATGTTTGATTCTATTTTGTCAAAAAAATGGGATGTTGCACTTTTTGCTAATGAAAACTTTCAACGAAATCTAGACCTGAAACATTATCAATATAAAATGTTGCGTGGCTTGGATTTCTATAACATGATGTTTGACTTACTATCTAAAAATAAAAATATCCATTTTGCCCACAAAAAAGTAATCCATTTTCAAGAATTTGAAGACTATTGCGAAGTAAAAACAATTGCAAACGGTTTGGAAGAAAGCTACACTTGTGATAGAATTTTTAATTCAATTTTCAACCCAGAACTCGTAAAAAAACAGTCGGAATATCCATTGCTACACCAGCATTTTATTGGCTGGTTCATCAAAAGTAAAGAAGCTGTTTTTAATCCAAATGCAGCAACTTTTATGGATTTTTCCGTGGAACAAAGAGGGAACACCCGTTTTATGTATATTTTGCCTACTTCTTCAACCGAAGCATTATTGGAGTATACACTTTTTTCAGCTGACTTGCTTGCAACCGAAGAATATGAAACAGAAATCCAAAAATACATTCAAAAATTAGGAATTACTGATTACGAAATCGTTGAAAAAGAAAAGGGAAATATCCCTATGACTTGTTACAAATTTTGGAAGCATAACACCAAAAACATCATTAATATTGGTTCTGCTGGTGGTTGGACAAAAGCGAGCACTGGTTTTACATTTAAAAATGTCACCAAAAAATCGAAAGCCTTAGTCAACTTTCTTCAAAACGAGAATGATGCTTCGACTTCGGTCAATAGAAGTTTTAAAAAATTCCATAAAATGGATAAATTTTGGCTTTATGATTTACTCTTTATCGACGTTTTACACAAAAATAATGAATTAGGGTCAAAGATATTTTCTTCTCTTTTCAAAAAAGGAAATCCCACCATGATCTTTAAATTTTTAGATGAAGAAACAACGCTGTGGGAAGATGTTGTTATAATGTCAAAATGTCCATCTTTACCATTTTTAAAAGCATTATTGCGCCGAATTATCAATTTTAAAATGTTTGATAATTTTAGCAATAACGCTAACTAGAATCAAAAATGTTATAAAAATTAATTCACGAAAAGCTTCTGTGGTTTGAACAAGCGCTTCATTATTTCTTTGTAAATGATATAACAATCTTTTTTTATTTTCTAAATCAGAAACATCATATGGAAACCCTGAAAAAACATGTGGAATTGTAAGCGACAATAACAAAATAGCTATGCCATAAACAAATAAAAGGTAATGCAACATTAACTTGAAATTGTTTTTTCTTTGCACAAAGAAATAGCCAATTGCAAATACAAGTAACAATCCAAAGTGAATGTAAAACCTATCTAATTGTTCTAAAAATTCCATAAAATTTATTTTTGAAAAAGTAAACATAACAAATTTTTATGACTTCTTTAAAAGGCACGTTTAGAATTCTCTTTATCTTTGCATCAGATTTTAACCCGAGGCTTTACCGAATTTTATGGAGCGTAGCGGAATAAAATCTAAAATTTAATATTTCAAATCTAAAATTTAAAAATATGTACCCAGAAGAAATGGTATTGCCAATGCGTGCAGAGTTATCACAAGTTGGTTTTCAAGAATTATATACTGCAGCAGATGTAGAAAATGCTATCAAGGCAGACGGAACAACCTTAGTTGTTGTAAACTCAGTCTGCGGTTGTGCAGCAAGAAACGCACGTCCAGGAGCAAAAATGAGTTTAGATGGCGCAAAAAAACCGGATCATTTAATTACGGTTTTTGCAGGAGTTGATAAAGAGGCAGTAGACGCAGCGCGTCAACACATGTTCCCTTTTCCTCCCTCTTCACCAAGTATGGCTTTGTTCAAAAACGGCGAATTAGTCCACATGCTGGAGCGCCATCACATTGAAGGCAGACCAGCTGAATTAATTGCTGAAAACTTAAAAGATGCCTACGCAGAGTTCTGTTAATCAGAAAAAACATATTACAAAAGCCTTTTGAAAATTTCAAAAGGCTTTTTCATTTTCAAATTAGGTCATTTTCAAATTTTCAAATTATCTTTGCTTCGAATTCTTCCATTTAGAGTTCACAACCTATTTCTCACTTAACCGTTTATAGCATGCAACTGTATAACACCTTAAGCGCAGAAGAAAGAGCCGAACTTATTGACCAAGCCGGCAAACAAAGACTTACTTTGTCCTTCTATGCGTATGCCAAAATTAAAGATCCAAAACAATTTCGCGACGATTTATTTATTGCTTGGAACCAGCTCGATGCTCTTGGGCGAACCTATGTAGCCAAAGAAGGAATTAATGCACAAATGTCAATTCCGGCAGAAAATATGGAAGCTTTTCGAGAAACTTTAGAGGTCTATGATTTTATGAAAAACATTCGTTTGAATGTTGCTGTAGAACAAGACGATCATTCATTCTTGAAACTCACTATAAAAGTTCGGGACAAAATTGTAGCCGATGGTTTGAATGACGAAACATTTGATGTAACCAACATTGGTGTGCATTTGAAAGCGGCAGCATTCAATGAAATTTTAGAAAATCCAAACACTATTGTAGTCGATTTTAGAAATCATTACGAAAGTGAAATTGGCCATTTCAAAGGGGCAATAACTCCAGATGTGGAAACTTTTAGAGAAAGTTTACCAATCATAAACGAACAACTAAAAGATTTTAAAGAAGATAAAAACCTTGTTATGTACTGCACTGGCGGAATTCGTTGTGAAAAAGCTTCTGCCTATTTCAAACACCAAGGTTTTAAAAATGTATTTCAGCTTGAAGGCGGCATTATCAATTATGCCAAACAGATTAAAGAAGAAAATATAGAAAGCAAATTCATTGGCAAAAATTTCGTTTTTGATCATCGTTTGGGCGAACGCATTACCGATGATATTGTTTCGCAATGTCACCAATGTGGAAAACCTTGTGATAATCACACTAATTGTGAAAATGAAGGGTGCCATTTATTATTTATTCAATGTGACGAGTGCAAATCTGCCATGGAAAATTGTTGTTCTTCTGAATGTCGAGACATCATTCATATGCCATTAGTTGAGCAAGTAAAATTGCGCCGAGGTGTGAAAAACGGAAATATGATTTTCAGAAAAGGGAAATCAGATAAATTATTGTTCAAGCATTCGGGTGAACTATCAGATAAATCATTGGCTTTTGCCCAAAAACCAGAAGATATTCGCCAAAAAATTAAAACTAAAAAAATACTTATTGGCAAAGCAGTACACTATTATACCAAAGCAAGTGTTGCGCTTTTTTTTATTGAAAATAACGAATTAAACATTGGCGATAAAATTCTAATTTCGGGTCCAACCACTGGAAATGAAATTTTAATTTTAGAAAAAATGTTTGTAAACGGAAGTGAAAATACTTTGGCAAGAGCTGGAGATAAAGTAACTATGAGTTTGCCTTTCCGTATTCGTTTGTCTGATAAATTGTATAAGATTTTAGACTAAAAAAATTATCATCTTAAAATTCGAAATTCCTTTAGTCAATAATCTATTGGTATTTGAAGCCGAATTTGCAGAGTATTCGAACTGATTGAAGATAATTTCTCTTTTGTATTTTAACCTTTAAAAATACTATCTTTACACTTTTAACGTTTATGACTAGTAGTGACGTAGTCACAATCAATATATATACAAAATTATGGCTTGTCAAAGTTGTTCAACATCTGATGGTGGCGCACCTAAAGGATGCAAAAATAATGGGACTTGCGGCACCGATAGCTGCAACAAATTAACCGTTTTCGATTGGCTAGCCAACATGAGTTTGCCTAATGGCGAAACTCCTTTTGACTGCATTGAAGTGCGTTTTAAAAACGGAAGAAAAGAATTTTATCGCAATACCGAAAAACTTACTTTAAGCATTGGTGATATAGTAGCTACAGAAGCTTCTCCGGGACATGATGTGGGAATCGTTACACTAACGGGAGAATTAGTAAAAATTCAAATGAAGAAAAAGGGTGTAAACCACACTAGCAACGATATTCCTAAAATATACCGTAAGGCTTCTCAAAGAGATATTGATATTTGGAGCGATTCACGCGACAAAGAAGAGCCAATGAAAGTAAAAGCAAGAGAACTAGCTATTGCTCATAAACTAGAAATGAAAATTTCTGATATAGAATTTCAAGGCGATGGATCTAAAGTAACTTTCTATTATACGGCTAATGATCGTATAGATTTCCGTTTGTTAATCAAAGATTATGCGCGCGAATTCAGCACCCGTATCGAAATGAAACAAGTTGGTTTTCGTCAGGAAGCAGCTCGTTTAGGAGGAATAGGTTCTTGTGGCAGAGAATTATGTTGTTCAACATGGTTAACCGATTTCAGAAGCGTGAATACCTCAGCAGCCCGCTACCAACAATTGTCTTTAAATCCTCAAAAATTAGCTGGACAATGCGGAAAATTAAAGTGTTGTCTCAATTATGAGTTAGACACTTATATGGATGCTTTGAAAGATTTTCCAGATTTTGAAACTAAATTAAAAACTGAAAAAGGCGATGCAATTTGTCAAAAACAAGATATTTTTAAAGGCTTAATGTGGTTTGCCTATTTTGATAATTTTGCCAATTGGCACGTATTAAAAATTGAACAAGTAAAAGAAATTATAGCTCAGAATAAACAAGGTAACAAAGTAAGTTCACTTGAAGACTTTGCTATTGAAATTGTGTCTGAACCAGAAAAAGATTTTAACAATGCTATGGGACAAGAGAGTTTAACTCGTTTTGATCAACCTAGAAAGAGTAAAAATAAAAACAGAAATAAAAATAAGGCAAAAGCCCAAAATCATAATGCTGAACAAAACAATGGGCAAAACCAAAAACCAAGTGATAAAAGACCTATAATTCATAAAAAAAATGAAGATAAAAAATAGTATGCTTTTTATTTTATTGCTTTTTTTTGTCCTCTCTTGTGATAAAAAAAGAGTTTTTGACGATTATAAATCTGTAGGTAAAAATTGGAATAAAGACAGTATAGTTACTTTTGATTTACCAAAATTGGATCCAAAAAAAGCTTATAATCTCTATGTAAATGTTAGAGATAATGATGAATATCCGTTTAATAACTTATTTCTAATTGTTTCTTTGGAACAACCTAACAGAAAAGTACAAGTAGATACGTTAGAGTACCAAATGACCAATCCAGATGGCACACTTCTTGGGGAAGGATTTTCGGACATTAAAGAAAACAAGCTTTTTTATAAAGACAAGGTAAGTTTTACTCAAAAAGGACTATATAAGATTCACATCAAACACGCAGTAAGACAAACTGGAAAAATTGAGGGCGTTGCTGCACTTCCAGGAATATCTGATGTTGGATTTAGAATAGAATCAAAAGATTAAAAAAATTATGGCACAAAGAAATAATGCTACAGTCAAAGACATTAACTACTATAAAAATAAATTTTGGAAATGGTTTTTTTATAGTCTTGGGGTTACTGTTTTATTTTTCACTCTAGCCTCGTGGGGATTTTTCGGAAGCATGCCTTCCTTTGAAGATTTAGAAAATCCTGAATCAAATTTGGCTACAGAAGTAATTTCTTCTGATGGTGTCACTATTGGAAAATTCTATAATGAAAACAGGACGCCAATAAAGTATGAAGATTTGCCTAAAAGCATTGTAAAAGCGTTAATTGCTACTGAAGACGAGCGTTTCTATGAACATTCAGGGATTGATGCGCGAAGAACTTTTGGCGCGGCCTTAAAATTAGGCGCCAATGGTGGTGCAAGTACATTAACCCAACAGTTAGCCAAATTATTATTTCATGGTGAAGGCTCAAGCTTCAAACCTTTTCGAATTATTCAAAAAGTAAAAGAATGGATTATTGCTATAAAACTTGAACGTCAGTATACCAAAAACGAAATCATATCCATGTATCTCAACAAAGCGGATTTTGTAAACACAGCTGTTGGAATTCGCTCAGCCGCTAAAGTTTATTTTGGCAAAGAGCCACGTGATTTAAGCATTGATGAGTCAGCTATGTTTGTGGGGATGCTTAAAAATCCTTCTCTTTACAATCCATTACGTCGTTTAGAAAAAGTTCGTTTGCGACGAAATACTGTGTTAGGACAAATGGTTCGTAATCATATTATTGATTCCAAAACCAAAGATTCCTTAGCCCGACAACCCATAGTGTTGCATTTTCACCCTGAGAGCCATAAAGAAGGTACCGCAACCTATTTCAGAGAATTTCTACGCGAATACATGAAAAATTGGGCTAAAGAAAACAAAAAACCAAATGGTGACGACTGGGATATTTACACTGACGGTTTAAAAATATACACCACTATAGATTCGAAAATTCAAGCTCACGCAGAAGAAGCTGTTGCTGCTCATATGAAAAACTTGCAACAAGAATTCTTTTTTCAACAGAAAGATAATAAAAATGCCCCTTTTGTAAATATATCTGAAGCCGAAACAAAAACCATCATCGACAAAGCTATAAAAAACTCGGAGCGATGGCGAGTTATGAAAGATTTGGAAAAAACCGATGAAGAAATTATCGCTTCTTTTAGTGTAAAAGCCAAAATGAAAATTTTTTCTTGGAAAGGAGAAATAGATACAGTAATGACACCAATGGATTCCATTAGATACTATAAACACTTCCTGCAAACAGGGTTAATGTCAATGGAGCCACAAACAGGACATATAAAAGCTTGGGTTGGAGGCATTGATTACAAATACTTTCAATATGACCACGTAGGGCAAGGCGCAAGACAAGTAGGGTCCACGTTTAAACCTTTCGTATATGCTACTGCTATAGAACAATTAGGAATGTCGCCATGTGACACGATTATTGATGGCCCGTTTATGATTCATAAAGGACGCCATAATGTAACCGAAGATTGGGAGCCAAAAAACTCTGACCGTCAATATCGTGGTATGGTCACCTTGAAAAAAGCATTAGCGCTTTCCATCAATACTGTTTCGGCTAAATTGATTGACAAAACTGGTCCTGAGGCCGTAGTTACAATGACCAAAAAACTAGGTGTAAAATCGGAAATTCCAGCACAACCATCTATAGCATTAGGTGCTGTTGACATCACAGTAGAAGATATGGTAGCGGCTTATAGCACGTTTGCTAATCAAGGTGTCTATGTAAAACCCCAATTTATAAGTCGAATTGAAGATAAAAACGGTGTAGTGCTATATGAACCGGTTCCAGAAAATCATGATGTATTGAACAAAGACATTGCCTATGCTGTTATCAAATTACTAGAAGGCGTAACAGAAAGTGGGTCTGGAGTTCGTCTTCGTACACAAGGTGGTGGTAGCGGTGACAGTCGTTGGACAGGTTATCCATACATGTTTACCAATCCTATAGCGGGTAAAACAGGAACGTCTCAAAACCAATCTGATGGTTGGTTTATTGGTATGGTTCCTAATTTGGTGACTGGTGTTTGGGTAGGTTGTGAAGATCGTTCCGCAAGATTTAAAGGGATTACTTATGGTCAAGGAGCAACTGCAGCATTGCCAATTTGGGGTTATATGATGAAAAAATGTTATGAAGACAAAGACTTACAAATTTCCAAAGATGCCTTCCAAAGACCTGATAATCTCTCGATAAAAGTAGATTGTTACGAACGTAAAAAAGATACCATTCCTGACTCTACCGCTGCTCCAGTTGATGAGCAAAATACCGATGAGTTTGGGTTGTAATAATTTTGTTTATGATTAATAAAAAAGTAAACTCTGTACAAGAAGCACTGCAAGGCATTGTAGACAATATGACCATCATGCTGGGTGGTTTTGGACTTTGTGGTATTCCCGAAAACAGCATCGCCGAATTGGTGAAAAAAGAAACTACCGGACTGACTTGTATTTCAAATAATGCTGGTGTCGATGATTTTGGATTAGGGTTATTACTCCAAAAAAGACAAATCAAAAAAATGATTTCTTCCTATGTGGGCGAAAATGCTGAATTCGAACGCCAAATGCTTTCGGGTGAATTGGATGTAGAATTAACACCACAAGGAACATTAGCCGAAAAATGCCGCGCTGCTCAAGCAGGAATTCCAGCTTTCTTTACACCTGCAGGATTTGGAACCGCAGTTGCCGAAGGGAAAGAAGTACGTGAATTCAATGGCAAAATGCACATTATGGAATTGGCCTACAAAGCCGATTTTTCTATCGTAAAAGCATGGAAAGGTGACGAAGCAGGAAATCTTATCTTCAAAGGAACTGCCCGTAATTTCAACGCTTGTATGGCGGGAGCTGCAAAAATAACTATAGCCGAAGTTGAAGAATTATTACCTGTTGGCTCACTTGATCCCAATCAAATTCATATTCCGGGAATTATGGTGCAACGCATTTTCAAAGGTGAAAAAATTGAAAAGAGAATTGAGCAACGAACGGTTAGAAAAAAATAAATTTGAAAATGTGATAATTTGAAGATTTGAAAATGCCAGTTATAGCTCATTTCCAAATTTCCAAATTTCCAAATTGACTCGTTATATCATGTTAGGAAAAGAAGAAATCGCAAAACGGATAGCTAAAGAAGTGCAAGACGGTTATTATGTTAATCTTGGAATAGGGATTCCGACATTGGTGGCGAACTATGTCCGTACTGATATTTCAGTAGAATTTCAATCAGAAAATGGAGTACTTGGCATGGGGCCATTCCCTTTTGAAGGCCAAGAAGATGCCGATATTATTAACGCAGGAAAACAAACCATTACCACTTTGCCAGGAGCGAGTTTTTTTGATTCAGCTTTTAGTTTTGGAATGATACGCAGTCAAAAAGTGGATTTAACCATTCTCGGTGCCATGGAAGTTTCTGAAAATGGTGATATTGCCAATTGGAAAATTCCGGGAAAAATGGTAAAAGGAATGGGCGGTGCAATGGATTTAGTTGCTTCAGCCGAAAATATCATCGTTGCTATGATGCACGTTAATAAAGCTGGTGAAAGTAAAATTCTAAAAAAATGCAGCTTGCCATTAACCGGTGTTGGATGTGTGAAAAAAGTAGTGACCGAATTAGCCGTAATGGAAATTACTCCAAAAGGATTTAAACTTTTAGAACGAGCTCCAGGAGTTTCTGTTGCACATATTGTTGCTTCCACCGAAGCCGAATTAATTATTGAAGGAGAAATTCCGGAGATGATTATCGATTAAGGTACTCCAATAAAACTTCTGATGCATTCCCAAAAGTATTCACCGACTCAGTAATGCTGACCGCTCGTTTTTTATTCAATTTGTAAGTCAAATCAAAATCTGTGGTGAATAAAATCGCTGACATAAACGGATTATTGATATAATTCACCAAAACATTTTGAGTGTTGTCAATAGTGTGAATTTCAATATTCTCATCTTGTTGGAATTTGTATTTAAGTTCCATTTTCAAAATGCCTTCTTCCACAATCGGGCGAACATAAATATTCATCAAATCAGTATTGCCTATAGTTTTTGCCATGGTTAATTTAGCAAAAGTGCCATCGGCTAAACTGGTTCTGACATGATGATAAAACTCTGAAAATGATTCTGTAAAAAACATTTAAATTAATATTTAATATTTAAAAAAACCAGCTTGCTACAAAAATTGCAGTTATCACACAAATCACATCAACTATAAGCATTGTTCCTAAAGCATAACGGGTATTTTTTATATTAACCGAACCAAAGTAAACCGCAATTACATAAAAAGTACTTTCAGCACTACATTGAAAAATACTACTCAATCTGCCAGTCATAGAATCAGCTCCAAAAGTATTCATGGAATCTATTAAAAACCCTCTTGAACCAGCAGAACTAAAAGGTCTAAGCATCGCCACTGGAAGAGCATCAGTAATTTCTTTGCTAACTCCCATATTAGAAAAACCAAAAGCAATCCAGTTGCTAATAATTTCAAACAAACCGCTATTTCTAAATAAAGAAATCGCTACTAACATTCCCAAAACATAAGGAAAAATCATAACTCCTGTTTTAATACCGTTATTTGCTCCCGAGACAAAAGCCTCAAAAACAGTAGTTTTAGCCTCCATAAATTTCTTCTCTTTAACAAATGAAAATAGTAAAGTAAATGCAATTATTCCAATCAATATCAATCCCGAAAGATTGGAGGTAAAATAGTTTTTTCCAATTAAATCCAAATGATTGACATACATCAATAAACCAACAATTGCTGCAATTAATAGCATCAAAACAACAACTAAAGAAGCACTTTTGAAATTAATTTTTTGTTTAATTCCAACAATAAGAAAAGCAGCGATAGTTCCAATAAAAGAAGTAATAATACATGGCAACATTACGTCTGCTGGATTGCTTGCATTGGCTGCCGCACGATAACCGATTATTGAAGTTGCTATTAAAGTAAGTCCCGAAGCATGTAAACACATAAACATAATTTGAGCATCACTTGCCTTTTCTTTTTCGGGGTTTAATTCTTGCAAACTTTCCATTGCTTTTAATCCAAATGGCGTTGCGGCAGAATCCAATCCTAAGAAATTAGCAGCGAAGTTTAAAGTCATGTAAGAAATGGAAGGATGATCTTTTGGAATACTCGGAAACACTTTTACAAATACAGGACTTAATAGTTTAGCCAATTTTGCTGATGCTCCAGATATAATTAAAAGCTCCATTAAACCACAGAAAAAAGCCAAATAAGCAATTAATGGAATGATCAAATCAAGCAAACTGTTTTTACATGTTGGCAATAAACCATCCGATTTTTGGACACCACTATATATTTTTACGGTTTTGCTTTTATAAACATATGTAGTATCCACATTAAGCGTACCGTTATTGACCACCATGGTTTGCTCTGGTGCTTTTTCTATACTATCCTTAATAAAAAGAGGTAATTGATGAATATACTTTTCAGAAATCAAAATTGGGTCATCTTTTTTACCATTTAGAATATTATCAATGGTATAATTACTTCCTAAAATCAAACTTATCACCACAAAAGCGATTGATGATAAGAAAATAACAAGCCAAAATCTACTTAAAACCATAATTTGTTTTTTTGTAAATATAGCATATAACAAATTTCTAAAGAAAAAAAAATTCTAAAGCGTTAAAC
>CALPPS020000057.1 GCA_943325515.2 Flavobacterium psychrophilum | reverse complement strand
CTTGAAAATAGCCATTGTCTAATTGATATTCAAAGTTATTACCTTGACCTGTTGCCACTACAGTAATAGATTGTGTGTCTGTAAATTCATCACTAATGGTATAAGAAATAATTGCAGGTTCAGATGGATTAACGGTTACGCTAACAGGTTTCGAAATACAACCATTAATATTACTCGTTGTAACTAATGTATAAACTCCTGGTAAATCAGCTTGATAATTATTTCCATTTCCAACTACCACATTAGTTTCATTTGTCCATACAAAATAGTTTGATGAAGTGCTTAAACCACTATATATTGTATATGGATTTAAAAGTGTTCCAGTCTCACTATCGATACAGATTATCCCGTCAATTGGAGTTGGTTCGGGTAATTTATTTACAATAATAGAGATATTTTTAATATCATAGCAACTTGGTGCTAATGTATTATTGACTCTAACATAAATAGAAGTTAGACTAGTCGATGTAATCGCATTAGTTTGACTTGTAGCGTTTGCTAAGTTTTCATAATAAGCTATTGTAAATTCATTTCCAGTTTGTGTTCCAAGAACAGCAGCTGTTAAAGTTGTTAAGTCAAAAGAAGTTACTCCATCATTTGTCCCGTCTTGATCACATACAGTTCGTAATGATGCTGAAACCGAATTAGCTACTGGAGTATCAATGATTGTAACAGTAAATGAACTTTCATCAGAACATCTAGGTAAATTAGGCGAGACATCATAAATATAAATAGTTTGCGATGTTGAAATTGATGCACCAGCAATCAGCTTTGTTCCTGTTCCGTTAGGACCAGTATAATATTGACCAATAGTTAATGAAGGTAAAGTGTAATTTTCACAAATAGTTATATTGGGTAAATTATCTACATTAAATATTGTCAATGCAAAACTTATTTGGCTGGAACAATCAGGCGAGGTTAGTGTATGAGCATATATATATACTGTTTGTGATGAAGTTAATACATCTCCGGGATGCATTATATTTCCAGAACCATTTGGTCCAGTATAATAATCACCTATAAGTAATGGTATCAATTTGAATGAATTACAAGTAGCAACATTAAAAAAAGCTTGAATTATAGGTGTATTATTTATTGTTATAGTAAATGAGGTTTCGTCTAGGCATGAAAATGTAGCTCTAATTAAAGATTCTTTAAATATATAAATCGTTTGACTTGATGTAATAATTGTACCAGGTAATAATTCAATTCCATATCCATTTGGACCCCCGGATTTAGTATAAAATTTATTGTTTAGTGTTAAACTTGGTAAAGTATAATTATCACAAGCAGTTATATTTGGTAAAACGTCTGATGAAGTTGAGAATATATTTATCTGAAAACTATTTTCTATGCTACAAGAAGGTGTCGTGTTTGAAATAGCATAAATATAAATTTTTTGTGAAGATGTGATTACTGAAGATGCCGGCAATAATGTGCCAGTTCCATTAGGTCCTGTATAATAGTTCCCTACATTTAATGGTGTTAAAACATATTGATCACATATATCAATATCGGAACGAGAGTCAATATTAGGTAATGTATTAATGGTTATAGTAAAACTTGATTGGTTAAAACAAGTACTATCTAATCTCTTAAAGATATAAATAGTTTGTGTTGAAAGTATAGCATCACCCGGATAAAGCATTGTTCCTGTTCCATCAATGCCAGTATAATATTCTCCATTTGTAAGTGGTGGTAAAGTATAACTTTCACAAGCAGACATATCACTTAAAACATCAATTTGAGGTTGTGTAAATGTTAAAGTAAAATATAAATTATCACTACAATTGTTTTCTCCACTTGTTGTTGGAGCATAAATAAAAATAGTCATATTGGTACTTATAAAACTTCCTTCAGGAATTATACTTCCAGTTCCATTAGGACCGGTGTAATAGTTTCCTACTGCTAAATCAGGTAGAGTATATCCATTACATTGAGAGATATTTGGTGGTTGATTTAATCCTATAATTACTTCAAAGATATCTTGATCTATACATGAAGGAGTATTAGCTCTAGCAACAAACACATATATAGTTTGTGAAGTAGTTATAATAGTTCCAGCGGTTAATTGATTTCCTGTTCCGTTTGGACTAGTATAATAATCACCTATTGCTAAAGGAGGTAAAGTATAGGAACTACATTCAAAAATATCTGCTCTATTTCCAACTTCGACTGAAGGTAATACAGTAACAATAAAATTAGTATCTACAATACAAAAAGGTGGGTCTGGACTAATGAAATAGTAATATATAGTTTGTGTTGATGAAATTACAGTTCCAGCAGGAATTATTATTCCATTGCCGCCTGGTGCTGAATAATAATTTCCATAAGTAATAGAAGGCAATGTGTAATTACCACAATTTGTAACGTTTTTTGGAGCTAAACTATCTTTATTTATAATAGTCACTTTGAATGAACTATTTGCTCCACAAGTTCCAGGTCCACCAGGTTGATTAAATATATAAATAGTCTGTGTTTGTATTATTACATCTCCGGCAAAAAGTGGTAAGCCATTTCCATTAGCACTTGTAAAATAATTACCATTTTGTAGGGGTTGTAAAGTGTAATTATCACAAATTAATACATCTTCTAATTCATCAACTTCTGGTAGTGGGTTAATAATAATGTTAAAATTTGTGATGCTAAAACATGTAGAATCTCCTGAATTTTGAACTCTAACATAAATAGTTGTATCGGTAAATAAACCATTAGCTGTATTGATAATTGGATTTATTCCATCATTTGCATCATTCAATGAAGTATAATAGCTTACAATATTTATAGTCGATGATTGACCATTTAATACAGCTAAAGTTTGTTGATTAAAATTACAATATGCATTATTTTGAGTTTGTGACCTAGCACATTTAATCAAGTCTTGAGGTTGATATGCTACAGGAGCAGGTGATTTTAATAATTGAAAAGATTTTACAATATAACAAAGACTATTTGGTATTTGAATTCTAACAAAAACTATTTGTCCGCTAGGTGCGTTATATAAAAGTGGTAGTTGATTAATGTTAGTATCTGCATCACTTTGAGATGAATAATAGTTAACAATTGTTAAAGGATCTAATCCTTGTTTAACTCTGTTTGTGTTTAACTCTAAATTAAAATTAAAAGTTGAACCACCATTATCACAAGCATAAATATCTTTTGGGTTTGGTGAAATTATTTGAGGATAATAATCAATTGCAATTAAATCAGTTATAGGTTGACATAAATTTGAAATATTATTGTAAGAAACACTATAATTTCCTGGTTGATTGATGCTTAGTGAAGGCCCCGTTTGTCCAGCAAGGGTAACGCCGTTTCTTTTCCATATAAATGTATAATTAGATGCACTTAAACCAGTGGTTAAAGTATATGTGCTTCCAAAACAAATAGCGTTATTGTTTGCAACAGTTAAATCTTGTCCCAAAACATCTTGTCCAATATTAAAACTGTCCGATGCTATAAAAATAGCAGAGTCATATTTATAGTCTACTCTATCAGCAATGACTAATTTAATATGGTATGTAATTCCTGGAGTTAATGAAGAACCTGCAGTTAACAATTTTGTTTGACCATTAAAATTTGTAGCTGAATTTGAAGCATTTGATCCTCCATTGAACATTCCGAAAAATTGTGAGTTTGATGCGCCACAGGATGAGTTATATTGATTATCTCTGATTGTAACAACTGATATTGGTAAATTTGTATTTGGAACAACGGCTAAGTTAGTTGTAACGCCTGTACTAGAATTAGTTAATAAAAAAGCAAATGCATCTGAAAAGTTACACTGAAAATTACCATATTCCTCAGAAGCAAATAAAAAATCAAAACTAAAATTTGAGGAAACGGGAGTAAAATCAAATTCTAACAGAGTTGCATTTTTTGAAGTCATATTAATTCCAGCTGTTGCCAATATATTTTCTAAACTAATATCTCCTAACCAATTTGGCGTGCCATCGCTAAGTAAGGATGAGTTTGGATTTGGTCCTACAGCATTTAATACGTTCCCGGTGCTCAATATAACGCCACTTTGCATCGGAAAATTCGGATTTGTATTTTGAAAAAATCCAATTCCATTTGAAGAGCCGTAGTTTGTACCAGTACTCCACGTAATATTATTAGCAGATACACACGGTGTATTGATTAGTACATTATTAACTAATTCTGGAACTGTAAAACTTGTTGTACTTACCGTTATAGGTTGGGAGAAACCTAACACGGAAAGTAAAAACGCTATTGGTAGTAATATTTTTTTCATGACTTGGGGGATTAGGCATAACAAATATTAATAATTCTATCGCTTAAAAGCAAATATATCCGATGAAATACATAAAAAAGTAAAGATTATAAGTAAAAAACTTATATTTAAAAATAATTTTTAAATTTTTGAGTATATTTTATCTTCCAACAAAAATAATTTTCTAATGATTATCTTTGTAAACTCAAATATAAAAAATTATGTCTTTACAACAAATACTTTCTCTAAAAATTCAAAAAGCTCTTAACGTTTTATTTGAATTATCAATTGATAAAGTAGAGTTTCAGATGACGCGCAAGGATTTTGAAGGTGATATCACCATGGTAATTTTCCCTTTATTGAAAGTAATTAAAGTAAATCCAATTGAAATAGGAACTAAAATTGGAAACTATTTAGTGGATAATGTAGAAGAAGTAATCCGTTTTAATGTAGTTTCGGGTTTTCTTAACATCGTAATTTCAGATGTTTATTATGTTAATTTTTTTAATGAAATAAAAAATAATCAAAAATTTGGTTTTGGGATACCCTCTGAAAACAGTAATGCTGTAATGGTTGAATATTCTTCCCCAAATACTAATAAACCATTACATTTAGGTCATGTTCGTAACAATCTATTAGGATATTCCGTTGCCGAAATTATTAAGGCTTCAGGTAAAAAAGTATACAAAACCCAAATTATCAACGATAGAGGAATTCACATTTGTAAATCAATGTTGGCTTGGCAGAAATATGGTCAAGGTCAAACTCCTCAAAATTCTGGACTAAAAGGCGACAAATTAGTTGGAAATTTCTACGTAAAATTTGATCAAGAATATAAATCTCAAATTAGTGATTTAATTGGTCGGGGAAAAACGGAGGAGGAATCAAAAAAACAAGCTCCAATTATTCAAGAAGCGCAACAAATGCTTCTAGATTGGGAAGCAGGAAAACCAGAAGTAGTTGCCTTATGGAAAACTATGAATCAATGGGTTTACGACGGTTTTGCTGTCACATACAAAAACCTTGGTGTTGATTTTGATAGTTATTATTATGAGAGTAATACTTATTTATTAGGAAAGGAAGTGGTCCAATTTGGTTTAGAAAAAGGAATATTTGAAAAAGATCCTGATGGTTCGGTTTGGATTGATTTAACGTCAGAAGGTTTGGATCGTAAAATTGTGTTGCGTTCTGATGGCACAGCTGTTTACATGACACAAGATATTGGAACTGCCATTCAGCGTGTCAAAGATTATCCAGATGTTGGCGGAATGGTATATACCGTAGGAAACGAGCAAGATTATCACTTCAAAGTATTATTTTTAATTCTGAAAAAACTAGGATTCAATTGGTCCGAAAATTTATATCATTTATCCTATGGAATGGTAGAACTGCCATCAGGAAAAATGAAATCTCGTGAAGGAACTGTTGTTGATGCTGATGATTTAATCCAAGAAATGACAGAAACTGCTGGAAAAATTGCTACTGAATTAGGTAAACTTGAGGGCTATTCAGAAGAAGAGAAATCAAAACTTTTCAAAATGATTGGGCTTGGCGCTTTGAAATATTATATTTTAAAAGTTGATCCAAAGAAACAAATTCTTTTTAATCCTGAGGAATCGGTTGATTTTGCCGGAAATACTGGACCATTTATTCAGTACACTTATGCCAGAATTCAATCTATTTTGCGCAAAGCAGATTTTGATTTAACTATTGAAATTACAAACCTAGAATTGCATGAAAAAGAAAAAGAATTATTAAAACAAATCGAACTTTTTCCTGAAGTAATTCAAAATGCAGCACACAATCACAGTCCGGCTTTAATTGCAAATTACACCTATGATTTGGTAAAAGAATACAATTCATTTTATCAATCAGTGTCTATTTTGGGGGAAGAAGATAGTATCAAAAAAACATTCAGAGTTCAGCTTTCTAAAAAAGTTGGGGAAACTATAAAAATTGCATTGGAATTACTGGGAATAGAAGTGCCTGAAAGAATGTAAATTTTTATTCTAAAATAGTTTTTTAGTAAATTCTGAATTTCGAATTCTGAATTCTGAATTCTAAGACTTATATTTGTACTTCTCAAAAAATAAAGCTTTCCATTATGTTCAATAATTTAAGTGAAAAACTAGATAAAGCATTACATGTACTAAAAGGACATGGTAAAATTACAGAAGTAAATGTTGCAGAAACGCTAAAAGAGGTTCGTCGCGCTTTACTTGACGCCGATGTTAATTTTAAAATAGCGAAAGATTTTACCACTAGAGTTAAAGACAAGGCTATTGGTCAGAATGTATTGACTACTTTACAACCAGGGCAATTGATGGTCAAAATCGTAAAAGACGAGTTGACCGAATTAATGGGCGGTGATGCTACTGGTATTAATCTTTCTGGAAATCCATCCGTTATTTTAATGTCGGGTTTACAAGGTTCAGGTAAAACCACTTTCTCAGGAAAATTAGCTAATTATCTGAAAACCAAAAAAGGAAAAAAGCCACTTTTAGTAGCTTGTGATATTTATCGTCCTGCCGCAATTAATCAGTTACATGTTGTTGGTGACCAAATTGGTGTCGAAGTATATTCAGAACCTGAGAATAAAAACCCTGTTGATATTTCTCTTAAAGCTATCGCTTATGCAAAAGCAAATGGTTTTAATGTGGTGATTGTTGATACAGCTGGTCGTTTGGCTATCGATGAACAAATGATGAATGAAATTGCCAACGTACATGCCGCAATCAAACCACAGGAAACATTATTTGTTGTTGACTCTATGACAGGTCAAGATGCAGTAAATACGGCAAAAGCGTTTAATGATAGATTGAATTTTGACGGTGTTATTTTAACCAAATTAGATGGTGATACTCGAGGTGGAGCAGCAATTTCTATTAAATCAGTAGTTAATAAACCCATTAAGTTTATCGGAACTGGCGAAAAAATGGAAGCTATTGATGTGTTCTATCCTTCTCGTATGGCGGAAAGAATTCTTGGAATGGGTGATGTGGTTTCCTTGGTAGAAAGAGCTCAAGAGCAATACGATGAGGAAGAAGCAAGAAAAATTCAAAAGAAAATTGCTAAAAATGAGTTTGGTTTTGATGATTTCTTATCTCAAATCCAGCAAGTGAAAAAAATGGGTAATATGAAAGACCTTGTGGGAATGATACCTGGTGCGGGGAAAGCATTGAAAGATGTGGAAATAGAAGACGATGCTTTCAAACATATAGAAGCAATTATACATTCGATGACACCAAAAGAACGAGCTAAGCCTGCCATATTAGACATGAAAAGAAAATCTCGAATAGCAAGAGGCTCTGGACGCAAAATAGAAGAAGTAAATCAATTGTTAAAGCAATTTGAACAAATGAGTAAGATGATGAAAATGATGCAAGGGGGCGGTGGAAAGAATTTAATGAAAATGATGGGCGGAATGAAATAGCATAAAGACGCGATTTATCGCGTCTTTATTATAAACAAGACAACACACAAAAGATTATAGTATGAAAATTTTAGACGGAAAAAAAGTTTCTGAAGATATCAAAAATGAAATCGCAGCCGAAGTCGATAAAATGAAAGCTAATGGCGAAAAAGTACCTCACTTAGCCGCTATTATTGTGGGTAATGATGGAGCAAGTTTAACTTATGTGGGAAGTAAAGTGAAATCCTGCGAAAGAGTAGGTTTTGAATCTACTTTAATTAAAATGCCAAGTACAACCTCAGAAACAGAATTACTCAAAAAAATAAAAGAACTTAATGAAGATGACAACATCGATGGATTTATAGTGCAGTTGCCATTGCCAAAACAAATCGATACACAGCATATTATTATGTCTATAGATCCAAGTAAAGATGTAGATGGTTTTCATCCGGAAAATTTTGGGAAAATGGCTTTAGATATGACGACTTTTATTCCAGCAACACCTTTTGGGATTTTAGAATTGCTAGAACGATATGGCGTGGAAACACAAGGGAAACACACCGTTGTTATTGGAAGAAGTCATATTGTTGGCCGTCCAATGAGTATCTTGATGGGAAGAAAAGGATTTCCAGGAAATTCAACGGTGACTTTAACTCACAGTTACACTAAAAACATTGCTCAAATAACCACACAAGCCGATATTATTATCACCGCATTGGGCGTTCCTAATTATTTGAAAGCCGAAATGGTAAAAGATGGTGCAGTTGTTATTGATGTTGGAATTACACGTGTAAATGATGAAACTCAACCAAAAGGATATAAAATTACCGGTGATGTAGATTATGAATTTGTTTCAAAAAAAGCGTCTTTTATAACTCCAGTTCCAGGCGGAGTTGGACCAATGACTATCGCTATGTTGTTAAAGAATACTTTGTTAGCAAGAGAACAAAAACGATTACAAAAAGTTTAAAAAATTATGAGTTAAACTCAGTTTTTTAATTTGACCCAAAGCTACCACGCGAATCCCTTCGAATGGTAGCAGGACCAAACCAACATTAAAATAACCAATTATCTAAATCTGTTGAACTACTTGCGGGTAGTAGCATTTTCTATTTACTCGTATTGTATAGGTTTTATTGTTTCTAAATTTCCAAAATTATTATTAATACTATCAAGGGAATATGCATCATATGCAGGAATTGCAAATTGTTCTTTAGTTATAGCAATTCTTGAAAAATATTTTTTTTTGTTTTCGTATTGAATTTCTTTGATGCGATGATTATTTTTATGGTATTCCCAAGTCCCGGTAACTTGTTCTTTTGCTGAAAGAAAAAATATTACAGGAACTGGTGTATAAAATATTAGAATTAATAGATTCCAATTTTTTATTTTTGTTTTGTCTTTCCAGATTATGATCCCCATTAGAGTTGTCAAAATAATCCAAATTATCACAAGTGTAAATAAATAAACTAAGGAAGTGCTATCCTCACTTTTCGATAGTGTCCACATAAAAACTGTAAATAAAGTATAAATTACAGAAATGCAAATAAGTTTTAAATTTGGATTTTCGTTCTTCATTTTTCTAAAAATAAACTTCGATAAAAATATGGCATTCTTCACTATTTATTTTTCGTCTAGATTAAAAAATGATTTAATCAAGATTAAAAAATCAAGTCCAAGATTCGTAAAATTTTCCAGACAAACATGCTCAGTGGGTATCGCTATTTCAAGACAAGACAGTCTATAAAAAACTAATTACAATCGATGTTTTAATTATAATTCTTACTATTAATTGGTACATAGTTCTCACTACTACCTTTTTACTTTTCCTTTATACCTTTCAAAACTCACATTTTTTATTGATATTTGCACTTCCAAAAAATAAATACCTCAAAACAATGGGAATGAATAAAAATACCGTCTTAGGATGGGCTACTTTTATAATGATAATTATGGGATTAATTTTAATAGGTTTAGGAGTTTACCGCTATGCCGATGTTGCTGGTTGGGGATTTTGCACCGTAGGAGTAGGTTTTTTAGCCAATGCATGGGTATTCTCCTCATTAAAAGGAAGAGTATGAAGCATTTTTTAAGTGTTCAGCATATAGTAAACTGTTTCATAAATAAGTAAACAATGAATATTGGGTCAGTTTGACTGTCCAAATTTACATTGGTGTGTATTGAGAATCCTTTAAAAATAAAATAAAAAATAAAAAAACTATAAATATGAGCGACGATAAAAAAGTAATTTTCTCCATGCAACGGTTGAGCAAATCGTATCAAGGAAGTGACAAGCAAGTATTAAAAAACATTTATCTGAGTTTCTTTTATGGTGCTAAGATTGGTATCCTGGGATTAAACGGTTCAGGTAAATCTTCTTTATTAAAGATTATTGCAGGTGTAGATAAAAACTACCAAGGCGATGTAGTATTTCAGCCAGGCTACACGGTTGGTTACCTAGAGCAAGAACCACAACTAGACGAGACTAAAACCGTTTTAGAAATTGTAAAAGAAGGCGTAGCCGAAACTATGGCTCTTTTAGACGAATTCAACAAAATCAATGATATGTTTGGTTTGCCAGAAGTCTATGAAGATGCCGATAAGATGGATAAATTAATGGATCGTCAAGCACAATTGCAAGACAGGATAGACGCTTGTGGTGCTTGGGAAATTGATAATAAATTAGAAGTAGCCATGGATGCGCTGCGCACTCCAGAAGGTGATATGCCAATTAGTGTATTATCAGGTGGAGAGAAACGACGTGTGGCTTTGTGTCGCTTGTTACTACAACAACCGGACGTGTTGTTATTGGATGAGCCAACTAATCACTTGGATGCAGAAAGCGTGCTTTGGTTAGAACAACATTTAGCACAATATGCCGGAACTGTAATTGCAGTAACACACGACCGTTATTTCCTAGATAACGTAGCGGGATGGATTTTAGAATTGGACAGAGGAGAGGGTATTCCATGGAAAGGAAATTATTCTTCCTGGTTAGAACAAAAATCAAAACGTATGGAGCAAGAAGAAAAAGTAGCATCCAAACGTAGAAAAACGCTTGAACGCGAGTTGGATTGGGTTCGTCAAGGTGCCAAAGGTCGTCAGACCAAACAAAAAGCGCGTTTACAGAACTACGACAAACTTTTAAACGAAGATCAAAAAGAACTAGACGAAAAATTAGAAATATACATTCCAAATGGTCCACGATTAGGAACTAACGTAATTGAAGCTAAAAATGTTGCCAAAGCTTTTGGTGATAAACTATTATACGACAACTTAAACTTTACTTTGCCACAAGCCGGAATAGTAGGTATCATTGGTCCAAATGGTGCTGGAAAATCTACTATTTTCAGAATGATAATGGGCGAAGAAAAAGCAGATGCAGGACAATTCAATATTGGAGAAACAGTAAAGATTGCCTATGTTGACCAATCACATTCTAATATAGACCCTAATAAATCTATTTGGGAAAACTTTTGTGATGGGCAGGAGTTAATTATGATGGGTGGAAGACAAGTAAATTCAAGAGCTTATTTATCGCGATTTAATTTTGGAGGAAGTGATCAAAACAAAAAAGTAGCTGCGTTATCAGGTGGAGAACGTAACCGTTTACACTTAGCGATGACTTTGAAAGAAGAAGGAAACGTGCTATTACTGGATGAGCCAACCAATGATTTGGATATTAACACGCTACGTGCTTTGGAAGAAGGATTAGAAAACTTTGCAGGTTGTGCGGTAGTAATTAGCCATGACAGATGGTTTTTAGATAGAATTTGTACCCATATATTAGCTTTTGAAGGCAATTCTGAAGTCTATTTCTTTGAAGGGAGTTTCTCTGAATATGAAGAAAACAAAAAGAAACGTTTGGGTGCTGATGTTACACCAAAACGTATTAAATACAGAAAGTTGATTAGAAATTAATTAAATACTTATAAAATCCCGAGTTATCGGGATTTTTTTTGAATAAAATTTTATATTTGATGTCTTAACTATCCAAATGATTAATACTAAATACATTAGTTTACTATTTGTTTTATTTTTCGCTTTTTCAACGGCATTTTCTCAAGTGCATAAAATAGAAAAAACGGCTACTAAAATAGAACTTAAGAAGTATAACATTGAATTAAAAAAAATTGAAAGAGAGAGTCAAATACATAAAGAAAATATTAAGGAATCAAAACTCCTAGTTGTCTTTTTTATTATAATTCTTATAGTTTTGTTGTTCCTTTTATTGATTTTATATAAAAATATAAAACTCAGAGAAAAAGCTAATCAGGAATTACAATTGGCCAATAAAGCTTTGATAGAAGCTAAAGAAGAAGCAGAAGAAGCCACTCGACTCAAATCACAATTTGTTTCTACTATAACTCATGAATTGAGAACTCCATTATATGGAGTTATTGGCATTACTAATATCATACTTGATGAACACAAAGAATTAGGAAATAGTGCTCATTTAAAATCATTGAAATTTTCGGCAAAATATTTACTTTCATTAGTAAACGATATTCTTCAGATTAATAAAATTGAGGAAAATCGTATTGTTTTAGAGAATCTAATCTTTAATCTGTTGGATGAAATTACAACAATAAAAAATTCTGTTGAATACATAGCAGATAAGAACAATGATAAATTCACAGTTCAAATAGATACGGCTATTCCTGAGTTTTTAATAGGTGATAAACTAAGACTTTCTCAAATCATTATGAATTTGGTAAGTAATGCATTGAAATTTACCAAAAATGGCGAAGTAATACTTAGTGCTGATTTGAAAAGAGTGGAAGACAAAACTTATTTTGTTGAATTCAAAGTAAGAGATACTGGAATTGGAATTGCCAAAGAGGACCAAGAAAAAATCTTTGATAAATTTGTTCAAATTGAACGCAAAGACGAAGACTATCAAGGAACAGGATTAGGTTTGTCTATTGTATCAAGATTAGTTTCCCTTTTTGATAGCGAAATCCATTTAGAAAGTGAAGAGAATATTGGAACTACATTCTATTTCACTATAGGATTTGAATATGACGAAGAGAAATCACAACAGATTATCAATAATATAGAAGTTGATTTATCTGATAATCTTTTGTATAATATTTTAGTAGTAGAAGACAATAAAATTAACCAAATGGTGACAAAAAAAATAATTCAAAACAGCAATATGACATGCACTATTGTTGATGATGGTTTTGCAGCTATGATGGTGTTAGAAAGAGAGCAATTTGATCTAATATTAATGGATATTAATATGCCACTCATCAACGGTTTTGAAACTACAAGAAAGATTAGGAAAAAAAATATAAAAATACCTGTTATTGCCTTAACCGCATTTGATAAACAAGAAGTGATAGAAGAAGCTCTTGCAGCTGGAATGAATGATATTATGGTCAAACCATTCGAACCCTCAAAATTATTTCAAGTGATAACCAATAATATCAAAAACAAAAAAAGCGTTGATTAATACCAACGCTTTTTATTTTTTTTAGAGGCCTCTGATTTTCTAGAATTACTTGCTTCGGGTTTCTTTTTGTTTCTCAAATCTGGTTTTGCATCCGGATTGGGTTCTCCATCTTTCCATGGAAAAGGATGCTCTTTCATGGTTTTAACATTCACTTTTATTAGCTTCTGTATGTCTTTCCAGTAAGGTTCTTCATCTCTCCCGCAAAAAGAAATAGAGATTCCGCCATTACCAGCACGACCCGTTCTACCTATTCGGTGTACATATGTCTCAGGTATATTTGGCAAATCAAAATTGATTACATAAGGTAAACTTTCGATATCAATGCCACGGGCAGCAATATCAGTAGCTACTAAAACAGAGATTTCTTTGTTCTTAAAATTATCCAAAACCCTTTGTCTAGCCGTTTGTGATTTATCGCCATGAATAGCTTCTGCATTTACACCATGCTTTTTCAAAGCTTTTACCACGTTATCTGCTCCATGTTTGGTTCTAACAAAAACTAATACATTGCTGAGGTTTTCATTGCGTATTAAATGGTATAACAGACCACGTTTATTTTCCTTATCTACAAAATAGATTTGTTGTTCAATAATCTCTGCCGTAGAAGAAACGGGTGTTACCAAAACATATTCGGGTTTGTTTAAAAAAGTATCAGCTAATTCCCGAATTGACATAGGCATTGTAGCAGAAAACAATAAGGTTTGTCTATTTGTAGGAACCAATTTCACAATTTTTCTAACATCATTAATAAAGCCCATATCGAGCATCAAATCTGATTCGTCTAATACTAAATAGTGTAAACTATCAAAATCTATAAAACCTTGCTTGTGTAAATCCAATAATCTTCCGGGAGTAGCTATTAATACATCTACACCTTTCTTTAATTGATCTACTTGTGGCACTTGAGAAACTCCACCAAACACTGTTAATTGTCTAATATTGGTATATTTCCCGTAGGTATCAAAACTTTCACCAATTTGAACCGCTAGTTCGCGTGTTGGAGTTACTACTAAGCAACGAATTTCTTTGACTTTTTTGGATGAACCTATCATCCTATGTAAATTGTGTATAATTGGAATAGCAAAAGCTGCTGTTTTTCCTGTGCCTGTTTGTGCGCAACCTACCAAATCTTTTCCTGCTAAAATAAAAGGAATAGCTTTTTCTTGAATTGGTGTTGGGCTAGTATATCCTTCTTCAAAAACAGCTCTTTGGATACTTTTGGATAATGATAAATCTTCGAATAACATAAATTTTGCTTACGATTTAGTGTAAGCCATCGCAAATATAAGCAATTAGGAATTGGGAATTGGAATTTAGGAATTAATGCAAAACACATACAAAATTTACAAACCCTAATTCCTAAATCGGAAATCTTAAATTAAATTAATTCCTTTCTTGATTTTATAAAATCCGTAACTAAGTAACCAATCAATTTACCGATCAGGTGATTGTTTTTTTCTTCGCCAAGTTCTGGTGCGCCTTCGCAAATATGTATATAAGTAGCATTTCTATTTTTGCCAAAAAAAGATACAAACTGACGTAATTCTTCTATAGAAAAACCACTCATTGTCATAGCACTACTAGCAATATTTGGTAAAGCATCTAAATCAATCTCAATACCATAGGGATCGTTTTTTATAAAATCAAAAGCAGTATTTAGTTCTTGTTGAAAGTTTTTTTGTTGACGTACTTTTATTTCATCATAGGTATTAAAGCTAACTCTATCCTCGATTTTCTTTAAATTATCTAAAACATTTTTAGAGGTATAATTTTCGTGTAAACCAAAAATAAAATATTTTTTTAAAAAACCTTCTTCATAAGCATATGAAAATCCATTGCCACTATGTCTTCCTTCAAGAATTCTAAAATCAGAATGCGCATCAAAGTTCACTGCATTTATAGGTTTTCCTAGTGCTAATGCTGTTCCTTTAATATTTCCGTAGGCATTGTTATGTCCGCCGCCAATGATAATGGGAATTTTTCCACATTTTAAAATACAACTTATAAAGTGAACTACTTCTTTATCAATTTTTTGAACTAACTCGCTCAATAGTTTTCTATCTTCAGTTTTTAGGAAGTCTAAATCTTTGGCTTGTTCCATTTCTTGAGTAATATCAAGTTTCCCCAAAACTATAATTTGACTTCCTTTACAGAAACGATTGTGTTGAATATTGGCAATGCTTCTAATAGCACTTTCCCATGCAGATGCAGCACCCGGACGACCAAAATTAGCTCTAATACCCACATCTTCAGGAATGCCAAAAAGTACATATTTCGCTTCACAATTATTTAAAAAATCAATACAATTTTCACCTTTTGGTAGTGTTACCATTTTTTCGCCAAATTTTACTTCACCGCTTCTGTGGTTGGTAACTTTTGCTAAATCATGAATTGAAAAAGGAATTAATTTTTCCATTTTAGAAATATTTTTTCAAAAATATAATATAATTGTTTATAACAAGATACTATCTCAAATATTATTACATTTGTTTAATAATAAACTACCACATGGAAAATAAAAATGGAAATTCTAGTCTGAAAGCGATTATTGCAGTTTTAGCTTTATTATTAGTAGGAAGTTTGATTTATATATTCAAATTGACTTCGGATGCTAAGACACTACAGACTACAATTGTCACCACAAATTCTGAAAAAGATGAGGTATTAAAAGACCTATCAGAATTAAAAGCTACCTATGACGCTGCAATTGAAGAAAACACTTCTATCTCAGATGAATTAATAGCTGAGCGAGATAAGGTTGTTAAGTTAATTACAGAATTAAAATCAGCTAAAGGCGACATAGCTTCACTTTCAAAATACAAAACTCAATACAAAGCTTTGGAAGAAAAAATGAAAGGTCTAATGCAAGAAGTCGCAATTTTGAAAAAAGACAATCAAGTATTAACCACAAATTTAGATAGTACTAAAGTGGTTTTAGAAGATTCAAAAAAATACAATCAGGTGTTAGTTGGACAAAATGAAAATTTAGCAAAAACGGTTGAAAAAGGATCAGTATTGACTATTACTAACTTGAAAACAGCATCCTATAAAGTAAGAAGTTCAGGAAAACAAATAGAAACTGATAAGGCTAGTAGAACAGATATGCTAAAAATAAGTTTTACTATTGCAGAAAACAAAATTGCTAAATCAGGTGATAAAACCTATTATGTTCAAGTAATTGATGCTAAAAATAATGTTTTAGGAGACAAAACTACAATTTCATTTGGTGATACATCATTGACTTTTAGTTTTACCACCACCGTAAAATATGAGAATAAAACGGTTGATGTTTCAGAACAATTACCAGGAAAAGATTTTGCAAAAGGAACCTATTTTGTTAATGTTTTTGACAAAGGAGAATTGGTTTCTAAGAGCAGTTTCTCATTGAGATAATAAATAGATTTAAGTCATAATAAACCTCTTGTTAAAAAGTAAGAGGTTTTTTTATGCAATTACTTTTCCATCTAGTATAACTTGTTCTATTAAATTACTACCAAAAGCATAGGGCAATTCATAAAATGAATTGAGCGGTTTAGTAATAATTAGATTTGCTATTTTTCCAATAGTGATACTTCCATGTGTCTCTGAAATACCCATAGCATAAGCACCATTTATAGTTGCTGCGTTAATAGCTTCTTCGGGTGTCATTTTCATTTTAATGCAAGCTGTGGCAACTACAAAATTCATATTACCCGATGGAGAAGTCCCAGGATTAAAATCAGAAGCTAATGCAAGTGGTAAACCAGCACTAATCATTTTTCGGGCTGGGGTATAAGGAATATTGATGAAATAGGAACAAGTAGGTAAAGCTACTGGCATGGTTTCGGTATTTTTTAGCACTTCAATATCTTCATCGGTTACTATCTCAAGATGGTCAACAGAAAGTGCCTTATGTTTTACGCAAGCGTCTATTCCATTGATTGCAGTAAATTGATTGACATGAATTTTGGAACGTAAACCATATTGATTTCCGGCTTTCATAATTCGTTCAGTTTCTTCCACTGAAAAATAACCAGTTTCACAAAAAGCATCTATATAATCAGCTAGTTTTTCTTCGGCAACTTTTGGTAACATTTCATTGATAATTAAATCAATATAGCCAGTATGATTCTCTTTAAATTCTGTTGGAAAAGCATGTGCGCCAAGAAAAGTTGCTTTGATGGTTATGGGATGATTATTGGCTAGTTTTTTGATTATACGGAGCATTTTTAATTCGCCTTCTACGGTTAATCCATAACCCGATTTGATTTCGACTGCCCCAGTTCCTTGTTTTATAATTTCTTCTAATCTTACTTTTGATTGGTTGTAGATTTCTTCTTCCGAAGTTTCGTTGAGTTTTTTGGCAGAATTTAATATTCCACCACCACGATTTGCAATTTCTTCATAAGTCAAT
>CALPPS020000056.1 GCA_943325515.2 Flavobacterium psychrophilum | reverse complement strand
ACTACAGGTTTTCAGGCTGATGTACGTCCTTATTTTGCTTTGGCTAATGCTTTGGTTTTTCCTAGTTATCGAGAGGGTTTTCCAAATGTGGTTATGCAAGCAGGGGCTATGGGATTACCATGCATAGTAACAAATATTAACGGCTGTAATGAAATTATCAATGAAGGTATTAATGGGGTAATTGTATCCGTAAAAAATACAGCTGGCCTGCTACTTAGTATGAATGAGTTTGTTGAAAACAGCCAACTCTTCTATCAACTCCAAACTAATTCTCGTTCAATGATTGCTACCCGATATAATCAACAGGTTATTTGGGAAGCTATCAAAAACGAATACGATCAACTGAGCGTTACCCTTTACTAATTTTATAATTTGAATCTCTTGCGTCTGATTGATTTTTTGAAAAATCAATTTTGTAAGTTAGTCACACTGAGCTTTTCAAAGTTTCTTCTTTATTGTCTTCGAAAAGCTCAACTGACATTTTATTCTAATTGCGTTTTATTGTAACTTAAAAAATTATTTATTGACGCTATTTATTCAGATTATTTTACAATTAGTTTGCTTGTACCCTTACTAGTTTTTATAAAATATATCCCAGTGGCAAATAAAGAAGTGTCGAAATTTGAGGTCTCTTTTTTACTCAAAATTAATTTACCGCTTATATCATACACTTCAATTTCCTGTGGTTTATTAAAGTAAACGATTCCCTTATTAGATGGGTTTGGAAACATGATAACAGTATTATTATCAGTAAAATCAGTAGTTGAAAGCGTAGCCACATCTACGGATACATCATCTAAAGCAAGTTGTGCTCTTGCTCCAGTTCCACTAATGTAATAATAAACCCATCTCACTTGAACAAGAGCTTGTCCATTACAACTAGTAGGTAATGCTGTTGTTACATTTGTTGATGTATTATCAGTGCCAGTCAAGTACTCTTGTGTAGTTGGAAATTCCATCCAACCTGCATTTGGATTTTCAGCAATTCCAATTCTATATTGCATTCTCAAGCCAAAGGCTCTTAAATTTTGTAGAATTGTTCTACCAGTCCAGTTTATGGTGATTTCATTTCCAGAAGTAACCCCAGTGGTGTTAAGCGCTAATACAATAGCACCAGCTCTACCACTAGCAATAGATTGACCCGTTGTCTGAGTAGAATCTGATCCGTCACAAACGCCAGTGAATTGTGAATTTCCTGTATTTATCATAGCAATCCCATTAGCACCCTCACCAGTAAAACGAGCTCTAGAAGTTAGACTATAAAGACAGCTCCAATCTTCTGTAAATAAAGTATTTAAATCGGGATCAGCTGTAGTATGACTCCACAAAGCCATATTTGCTGGATAAGTACCAGCAGGATTGGTAGTATCCCATTGTGTTAGCACCGAATAAGTGTTTGAATTTGTTATAGCTAAAGGAGCGGGATTGGTCAATATTGGTGTTACACAGTTTCCTGTCAATGCCAGGTTTTGTGCTGTAACTCCCGATGAAGCAACAGCTAAATTACCGGAGAAACTACCATTTGAGGGACTATTTAGTCGAACATAGATAGGTGTAGACACTACAATGCCTGAGGCAGGAATAAGGTTTAATGTTGCAGTAAATCCAGTTGTTGGATCTAAAGAAATTTCAAAATTTGTTGGAGTGGTTAGCGTTACATTTCCAACAAGATTGCTTCCCGAAACCGATACAGATTGACTTTGCGATGGCACGCCAATAACCTGAGTAAAATTTAATGCTGTTTGACTCAAAGTGATTTGTGGCGAAGTTGATTGCGAGATGGTTACATCATCAATTACTAATTTAGCAGCGGTAGAAGTTCCACTAGATCCTCGAGTAACAAAAAAACGAACTAACACACTATTTTGATTATTAGCTTCTGTTGGTAAATAGTAGGTATATGAGGTAAAAGATGTTTGATTTGTATTTGGTAAAGAAGCGACAGGTGTACTTCCTAACCAAGTAGTTCCACCATCAATTGAAGTAGACATAGTTAACACTACATCTCTTGTTCCAGCGCCATTCAACATTGATTTTGCTACAAAGCTTACAGCAACCGATTGATAGTTTGTTAAATTCAAACTCACTTGAACATCTCCATCAAAACTACTTGTGGGAATAATGCTAACTGCGGCAGGAGCAGAGTTAAAATCTACATCATCTCTAAAAATCCTTGAAGATGGGGCAGCAACTGTATTTCCGGTCCAGTTAGTAATAAAAGTTGAATTGGTTCCCTCTATAAATGTAGCGTCAAAACTTTCAGTAGCTGGTAAGTTACTAATTTGCGCAAAAACATTAACTGAAGTAATAACTAACGCTACTGTAAAAAGTAATTTTTTAATCATAATTATTTAATTTTAAGTTGAAATTTTGTTTTAATTGAAATTGAAAACCTAGTCTAAATTGTTTATACCAAGTTTGAACATCAGAGGTTTCACAGCGCAAGATATTAAAATATTGGAATTTAACCATTTTTTAATGTAATAATTTAATTGTGCTATATAACCGCCAGATACTATATATTCATTCAAAACATTTCAATGTATTCATTACCTTTTATAGAATTTAAAAAACTGTTTATTTCTTACAAAATATTGACCTTCAAATTTTATAAATTGAAAATCAAATAGTTTTTTTTGTTTCTTTACACAAATTTAATTTTAGTTAGGCATATTTTGCTATGTTAATGTTTAATTTTGTGCCCTAGAAATACGAGACTACTTTTTATAAACCGAATTAATTAATGAAACTAAAATTATCTTCATTTAGTTTGAAAATCACTTTTGTGGTTATTTTTTTATTTTTCTTGACTAAATCGAATGCGCAGGCCACTATTGCGTCTTGGACCTATGATGCTGTTCAAGGGACACCTTCAAACCCAACTCCTAATATTGGTTCAGGAACTTCTTCAGTGGTTAATTTAGCTTACACTCCAACAACGGCTTCAGGTTCTACAGGATGTACATCTGGTAATTCTGGATTTGGGTGGCAACATCCAAATTTTAATCCGGGTAGTTCTAATGAAGGTAATGGAGTTCAATTCAAAGCAGGTACTACGGGTTACAATAATATTATTTTTACTTGGGATCAACGTTTTTCAAAAACATCACCAAATACTGTAAGATTACAATATACCACAGATGGGACTAATTGGAATAATTTTACGATGAGTGTAAGTAATACAACTTTTTGTGCGGGTTCCATAAATGGAAATGGATGTTACGAAACTAATGTGGCAGAATCTTATAGAAGAATTAGAGTAAATTTATCTTCTATTTCGGGGGCTAATAATAATGGAAACTTTGGTATTCGATTATTAGCATCCTATTATCGATCAACTTTACAATACGGGCCAAGTAATTCTGGTAGTGTTGCGGGTACTGAGGGAACATGGCGTTTTGATAATGTTAGTTTTTTAGGAACTCCTTCATCAACTGGAGCAGTTATTTCAGGATCAACATCAATTTGTTCAGGAGGTTCTGCCAATATCAATGTAACCATTACTGGAGGTACATCTCCCTATACCCTTATTTATTCACCCGATGGAGGAACTACTCCAATTACAATAACTAGTTATATATCGGGTTTCGATATTCCTGTTTCACCTACTTCAACCACAACTTATACAATTGTATCCGTAAAAGATAGTGGAAATAATTTAATTGCTTCACCTTCTGGCTCTGCAGTTGTTACCGTAAATGCTGGTTCTTCTCCAACATTTATTTCATCTGCAGGCACTAATTCTTGTGCAAGTACAGATATTGTTTACACCACCCAATCGGGTATGGATAATTATTCTTGGACTTTTCTTAAAAATGGTTTTCCAGCATCGGCATCAACTAATCCACCAGATTATATCATAACCGCTGGTTCAACTGCTTCTGAAACCGTAACCATTCAATGGGTACTTGCAGGTGGTAATGCTACGTTTTCAGCTTCTGTAACATATAGTTCCTGTTCTGGAGCTTCAGTTTCTTCTTCTACTACTGTGTATACTTTACCTGGTACTCCAACTTGGACTTCTCCTCCTTCGGGTAATTATTGTGTAGGTGCTTCAACAACTTATACTACTGCACCAGGTAAATCAAATTACACTTGGAATTTTTATAATGGAACCAGTAGTGCAGCTCCACCTGCTGTTTTAGGTACTGATTATACTCTTTCTTCAGGTGGAACAAGCACAAGTAATTCAGCAGTAATTATTTGGCTAACTGCTGGATCCAAAACCGTAACTGTCAATTATAGTAATCAAGCAACGCCTAATTGTCAATCTGCAACTTCAAGAAGTAATACTATTACAGTAGTAGCGCCACCAGTAATTTCTTCTTTTGGACCCACTGCACCACAAACTATTTGTACAGGAGGTACTTTTAGTCCTTTGACTGTTGTTGCAACGGGTTCAGGAACTATAACCTATTCTTGGATTAAAAAACCTGGAAATAATCCAGTAGGAATAGGTACTACTTTTACTCCAACAGCAGCTGCTTCTATCGGATATACTGTTACAGTTGGCAATGGAGTAACAGGATGTTCCGTTACATCATCAATAGCTGGCCCTTTTACTATTAGTACTGCTTCTGTTGGAGGAACGGTATCAGGTAGTGCTGCCGTTTGTACTTCCACAGCAAATACCTCACTGTCATTATCTGGAAATACAGGTTCAGTTTTATATTGGCAATCCTCAACGGACAGTACTTTTGCAACGGGTGTATCCACTATTTCAAACACTACGACTTCATTGACAGCAACTGGTGTAACCGCTACAACTTATTATAGAGCAGTAGTTCAAAATTCTCCTTGCCCTACTTCAAATTCTGCTTCAGAAACTGTAACCGTTTCTTCGACTACGTGGAATGGAAGTGGTTGGACAAATGGTTCACCAACCTCTACAAAACAAGTAGTATTTGATTCTGATTATACTTCTCCAGGTGCAGGTGTTGGCAATTTAGAAGCTTGTTCTTTGAAAGTTAATTCAAATAAAAATGTCGTTGTATCTTCAGGAGATACTTTTAACGTTCAAAACGAAGTACTTGTTGATGCTTCTGCAACTCCTGGAATATTAAATTTTGTGAGTGGCTCTAGTTTAGTTCAAGTAAATCCCTCAGGATTAATTAACTCTGGCAACATAACGTACAAACGCGATGTGGGCACTGTTCCTAAACCGTTGCATGGCTATGATTATGTGTACTGGTCTTCCCCAATTGCCTCACAGTCCATTGATAATTTGTATATCACTCCTTCGATGGGATATAAATATTATTGGGATACTCTAGCATATAATGGCAATGGCACTGGAGGAAATACATGCCAAGGCAACTGGGCTGCGGCTTCTGGAAATATGGACATCGGAAAAGGATATATTGTTAGGGCATCCAATTCTTTTGGATGGACGGGTACTCTAACAGGTGTTTTTACTGGAATTCCCAATAATGGAACCTTAACCGTTCCAATTGCCAGAGGTTTATATCAAGGTGATGTTTATCCTGGAGTTAATGGAGTTTCTATAGATAAAACAGAGGATAATTTGAATTTAATAGGTAATCCCTATCCTTCTGCCATTAAAGCAATAGACTTTTTAAATGCCAATACTTACATTGAAGGGAATGTGTGTTTGTGGACTCACACTTCTTCACCTGAATCAAGCTTAAATCCATTTTATAGTACGTTGACTTACACTACCAATTATGCTACAACGGATTACATCACTTACAATGCTTCAGGAAGTTCTTCGGGTCCTGCGACCTTCAACGGTTATATTGCAGCGGGTCAAGGCTTCTTTGTTTCCATGGTTGACGGCCCTGCTGATGCAACAAAAGCGGTTACTTTTACCAATACTATGAGAAGTAAAGGTGATAACAGTCAGTTTTTTAAAACTGGCCCTATGTTAGCCACCTCTGAAAACGATAAACACAGCATTTGGATTGATTTAATCGATGCAACTAATTATTTTAGTAGGGCCTTAGTGGCTTATTGTGAAGGAGCAACCCATCAAAAAGATAGAATTTTTGATGCACATACTAGAGTTGCCGATGCTACTATTTTATATTCTTTGATTGGTTCCGAAAGTCAGATTATACAGGGTAGGGGATTGCCGTTTGATGAAAATGACCATGTTCCATTGGGGTATCATGCTCAAACGGCTGGTGAATTTACTATTGCCATAGCAGCCGTTGATGGATTGTTTGAACAAGGGCAATCTATTTATTTAGAAGATAAATTGCTTCATATTATTTTTAATTTAAGACAAGCCCCTTATGTTTTTACAACTGATCAAGGGACTTTTAATGATCGATTTGTGTTGCGTTATACCGATACCTCACTTTCAAATTCTGATTATTCAGCTTTATCTTCTTCTTTTATAGTTTTTAAGTCCCATGATTTTATTACTATACAATCTGATACAACACCCATTGGTGAAGTTGTGGTTTATGACATTCAAGGCAGAATCCTTAATGATTTTAAAAATTTAGCTACTTCTGAGTTTCAATTTTCTGCTCCATCTACGCAGCAAGTTTTAGTTTTAAAAATAATAACTAAAGATAATTTATCTTTTTACAGAAAAATTCTGAATTAAAGAATCAAATTCGATTTTTAAAAATCTTCCTACAAATTTATTTTTAGGAAGATTTTTTTATTAACAATTTTATTTCACAAAGATTTTTTTGTCAACAACTTTTATTTTTTTATCGATAAAAAACAAAAAAAAGCGACTAATTGCTATGTGATTATTTGTTAACACAATAGTAACTTTAGACAATGTTGCACTGTTGAAATCCTTTTCTATTTTTACCCTATCTAATTTAACAAAATTTTATCAATGAAATCAATTTTACACACATTGTTTAGTTCGTTGGGTCGTAGCTTTTCAAAAGCGTTAGCGACAAGTTCTAAAAACAGTTTGAGCGCCAGCTCTTCTTTGTTTGAAAAAAGTGGTAGCCACGTCTTCGTGGTCACTTATCTTTCCACTTTGGTGTATTCGATTTTTGGATGTATCCAAAAGAACACTGCTTCTGTCTATGGGCAAATGAAGCTAAGTCAAAGCCACCGCTTTAAAGTAAATGCCCTTGGGGTATTGACTTTAGTGCTGTTCTTTGGAGTTAATCAGGTGAAAGGGCAGGCAATTGTTACGTTTCCTTCTACATGGACAGGAACTCCTGCAACTGTTAATGCCTCAACTGTTGCTGCTAACATTAATACCCCTGTTACTTGCAGTAGAGGATCGGGTTTGACAGCAACTTCTAGTTCGGCGAGATTCAACTCAAGTGGTTGGTCCGGAGCATCCACACTTACATTAGCAAGTAATAATTCTTATTTAACTTTTACTGTTACAGCTGCTTCTGGTTTTACGCTAAATTTGAATAGCTCAACTTTGTCTTTTGCGTTAGGTTCATCTGGAACAGGTCCTGCAAAATATGGTATATATACAAGTGTTGGAGGATTTACAAGTACCGCAAGCCAAATAGGTGCAGATTTAACAGTATCAAGTACATCAGTAACTTTTCCATCTAGTGGATATAGCGGTTTAGCTTCTATTCAAATTAGAATTTATGGATGGAATGCAAGTACACCAGCAACTGGGACAGGTGGTTTTTCAAGTTTAGGTTTGACAGGAACAGTAGTATCGGCTGCTTCTTTAACTCCTCCATCTTTAACAGCTGCAAGTTCTCCAACAGTAGATGGCGCTTTTGACGTTACTTTTACAGATGATTCAGCATGGAGAACTGCAATTTCAAGTATTACAATTGGTGGTACTCCTTTAACTGCTGGATATACTGTGTCTGCAGGTAAAATTACTTTTACTCCATCAGCTTCTGTTCCAGCAGGATTATTACAAAGTTCTGGTTCAAAAGCAATAGTTGTTAATGCAACTGGATATACAACAGCTAGTGTAACTCAAGCAATTGGTGCTGGAGCCGCTACTAAATTAGGAATTGCAACAGCATTAGCAGCGCCAACTTCAAATGGAGGTACTTTTGCAACGCAGCCTATTATTGCTATTCAAGATCAATATGGAAATACAGTAACTTCAAGTACAGCTTCAGTAGCTGCTACTGTTGGTGTAGGAACATGGTCTATAGGAGGAACGACTCCAAAAACAGTTTCTTCGGGATTAGCAACATTCACCAATTTAACTGCTACTAGTGTTGCTGCAGTTACTGGAGCAACTGTTATATATACGAGTACAGGTCTAACTCAGGTTACCTCTGGAACATTTAATATTCCAGCACCAGCGCCAGCAAATAATAATTGTAGTGGTGCTGTTGCTTTAACAATTAATGGAAGTTCAAATTCTATAGATAATACTTTTGCAACCGATGATACTGTTTCCTCACCAACATGTGGTTCGACTACACTTGGTTTTACAAAAGGAGTTTGGTATACAGTTACCCCTTCTGTTGGAGGTACTGTGACGGTAACAACCTGTCCTAGTTCTGCATCTACTATAGATACTTATTTAAGAGTCTATACAGGCGGTACTCCTTGTTCTGGATTTACAACATGTGCAGGTTCTAATGATGATAATTCTAGTTGTACAAATAATACAGCATCTTCTTTAGTTTCTTTTACGGCGACTGCAAATACTACATATTATATACTTTGTGGATTGTATGATAATACAAAAACACCAGGTACTATAACAATAAGTGCTACTCAACCAATACCAACAATATCAAAAACTGGTACTTTATCAGCTCTAAGCACTACTTATGGTACAGCTTCTGTTACAACTACTTTTAATGTATCAGGTGCAAATATGGGAGCTGGGATTTTAGTTACTCCTCCAACAGGTTATGAAGTATGCTTAACTTCTAGTGGAACTTATACTCCTACAGTAACTGTTGGTGCTTCTGGAACTATTGCTTCAACTCCGGTTTTTATTCGTTTAGCTGCAACTACAGCTGTAGGATCATATGCTGGTAATGTTGTTTTAACTAGTGCTGGAGCTACTGCAGTAAATGTTGCAACGTTATCTAGCACAGTTTCTGAAAAGGCATTAACTATTACTGGACTTACAGGAGCAAACAAAACGTATGATGGCAACGCAATAGCTTCGGTAACAGGAACTGCTACTTTAAGTGGGGTTATTTCAGGTGATTCAGTTAATGTAACTTTAGGAGGAACACCTTCTTATACTTTTGCTCAATCATCAGTAGGAAATATAATTTCAATTACAACAAGTGGGTATACAATTAGCGGTTCTGCCTCTGGAAATTACACCTTAACACAACCTACTTTAACAGGAAACATTACCTCAGCTCCATTAACTATTACTGGATTAACTGGTGAAAATAAGGCATACGATACAACAACTTCTGCAACCTTTAGTGGAACAGCTGCTTATAGTGGTTTAGTAAATGGAGAATCTTTCTCTGTTACTGGAACGCCTACTGCAAGTTTTGCTACTGCTGCTGTTGGAAATGGTAAAACAATTACCGTTTCAGGATATACAGCGCCAGCTAATTATTCTGTAACACAACCAAGTTTAACTGGGAATATTTCAGCTTTGCCAGTAACCATAACTGGATTAACGGTAAATGATAAAGTTTATGACAACACAACTACTGCTACTCTAAGTGGTTCAGCTGTTTTATCTGGAGTTTTAACTGCGGACACTGCAAACGTAACTTTAGGGGGTACCCCAGTTGCTACTTTTGCTAGTTCCTCTGTTGGAACTGGAATAGCAGTTACTGTTATCGGATATTCTTTGAATGGAAGTGCATCTGGTAATTATTCCTTATCACAACCATCAGGTTTTATAGCCAATATAACTGAAGCATCAACACCTGTAATCTCAAGTATATTAACAGCTTCTGCTACTTATGGATCTGTAGCTACAAATTATCAAATAACGGCAACCAATACTCCAAACTCTTTCAATGCAACAGGTTTGCCAGGAGGTTTAACTTTAGATTCAAATACCGGTATTATTTCTGGTACTCCAACATCAGTTGGGACGTTTTATGTTTCCATCTCTGGTTCTAACATAGCAGGAACTGGTACTACAGCAACTTTAGTTTACTCTGTTGCTCCAATTACTTTAACACTTACTGCTGCTACTGCTGTTTCAAAAATATATAATGCCACTACTGATGCTACCGTAACAGGAGCTACCATTTCAGGAGTTCTTTCTGGAGATACAGTATATGTTACTGCAACAGGTACTTTTGCAACAAAAACAGTTGGTACTTCAAAAACAGTTACGATTAACTATTCTTTAAACGGTGCAGATGCTTCTAAATATTCATTAGCTTCTTCTACTTCAACATCTTCAGCAGATATTACTGCTTTCAATTTATTAGTAAGTGAAGCTACTGCTTCTAACAAAGCTTATGATGGCACTAATGTTGCTACTATCACGGGATCTACTTTAGAAGGTGTGTTTAGTGGTGATACCGTTACAATTTCTACTACTGGTACTTTTGCTTCTACAACACCTGCTACAGCAATTGCTGTTACTTCTACACAAACTTTAGGAGGTGCAGATGCTGGTAACTATACAGTTACTTTGCCAACTTCTTTATCCGCAAACATTACTGCTAAATCTTTAACAGTGAGTGGAGCAACTGCTGCAAATAAAGTGTATGATGGAACTAATGCTGCCACAATCACAGGGGCTTCAATTGCTTCAGGAATTGTTTCTGGTGAAACTGTTAATTTAACTGCTACAGGAACATTTTCTGATAAAACAAAAGCGAATGGTAAGACAGTTACTATTTCTTATAGTTTAAACGGTGCTGATGCATCTAACTATTCATTAGCAACTGCAACTTCAACAACAACTGCTTCGATCACTGCTTTGGCTTTGACCATTTCAGGCGCAGCTGCTACAACTAAAACGTATGATGCTACTACAGCAGCAACTATAACAGGTACGCTTTCGACACCAATTAGTGGAGATATTGTATCCTTTACTTCTGGAACATCTGCTTTTGCTAGTGCTAATGCAGGTACAGGAATTGTTGTTACGGCAAACTGTGCACTTTCTACAGGTGGAGATTCAGCCAACTATACTTTAACACAACCAACAGGTTTAACAGGAACAATTATTGGAAGTGCACCTAGTGCTCCAACTATTGGAACAGCTGTAGCTGGAAATGCTCAAGCTACTATTACGTTTACGGCTTCTGCTTCTACAGGAGGTAGTGCTATTACAGAATACACTGTTACTTCAAACCCTGGAGGAATTACTGCTACAGGTTCTGCTTCACCAATAATAGTTACTGGTTTAACAAATGGGACAGCCTATACCTTTACAGTTAATGGTACAAATGCGATAGGTACTTCGTCTGCTAGTGCAGCGTCTAACTCTGTTACGCCAGTTATTGTTAATGCTACTGCTATTGTTTGGAGTGGAGCAAATGCTTGTGCAAGTGGGAGTAGTCCAACATGGTTAACAACTGCTAACTGGTGTGGTGGTGTATTACCGTCATCTACAACTGTTGCACAATTTGGAGCAAATGGTTCTAGTGCTACGATTGGATTCAATTTAAATGGTCCTCCTACAGGATCAACCAATATTGGAGGGATAGAAATTACAAATGGGGCAACTATTGCAAGAACTTTACAGAATAGTTCAACCACTGTTGATGGTACTTTAACTTTATATGGTGTTGCTATATCTTCTATTAATAATGTGATAATAAGAAATAATAGTTCAAGTTTATTTACTATTAAAAACAGTACAAAACTGCTAAATATAGCATTAGGTAATGTTACAAACAACATAATTAATATTGATGGAACTGGAGGGATTTCTATTAGTTCGGTTATTTCTGGAAGTGGACCGTTAACAAAAGCTGGTTCAGGTACAGGAGATTTAACCCTTGCGACTGGAAATACATATACTGGAAAAACTACAGTTAGTTCAGGGTTTATTTCTGTAACAGGAGAAAGTGCTTTTGGTGCTAATCCATCAAGTTTTATAGCGAATCAAATTACTTTAAATGGTGGAGGAATTAAAGCCTCTGAAAATACTTCTTTCTCAAGTAATAGAGGAATTACACTAGGAGCTAATGGTGGTATTTTTAGTCCTCTATCCACTAAAACTATAACGTTAAACAATGCTATAACTGGTACAGGAGGTTTAACAGTTAATGGTGCTGGAACTGTAATAATGCCATCTGCAGTTACATCTTATACTTATAGTGGTGCTACAACAGTTACGACCGGGACTTTGAATATTACTGGAATTACAGGTATAACTTCAACAGGAATAACACCAACAAGTCAATCTGTGACTTTTAGTTCTGCAACCCCAACTAATGGTACTTATAAAATTTTACCAGGATCATTAGTTGTTACCACTCAGTATTTTACAACAAATATAGATATATCAAAAACTGCAACTTTTGATTACGCAACTAGCACCATAACTGTTAGTGATAATATTACACCTTATATGTCAGGAACTGCTACAGCTGCACCGTTTACTACTATCTATGGTACTGCTTCTGCAGCTCAAACATTTTCTATTAGTGGTACATACATAACAGATGCTATTATTGCTACAGCTCCAAATGGCTTTGAAGTATCTTCAGACGGAATCATTTGGGGGACAACAGCTACTTTTGCGCAATCAAGCGGATCAGTTACAGGTTCTTTAGGAATTCGTTTGGCAGCAACTGCAACTGTAGGAGGCACTTATAATTCAACAACAATAGCGCTTACTTCAACAGGAGCTATTACAGTAAATATTACTACAGCAGCTTCCGGTAATAGTATAACTCCAAAAGCTATAACTATTTCAGGTGTAACTGCTAATGACAAAGTTTATGATGGTACTACTACTGCTACTTTAAATACATCAAGTGCTTCTTACTTAGGCCTTGTAAATGGTGATGCCTTCTCTAATTTGAGTGGTACTTATATTGCAAACTTCTCTCCAAATAAAAATGTTGGTAATGGAAAACAAATAATTATTACTGGTTTTACAGCCCCTTCTAATAATTATTCAATTTCAGCTCAACCAATAGGCGTAACCGCTTCTATAACTCCACTAATAATTACTGCTACAGTAGTTTCTGCTAACAATAAAGTATATGATGGCACAAAGAATGCAACATTTATAGCTACATTAAACGGAATCATATCTCCTGATGTAGTTACCTTAAATGCTAATGGTACATTTGATAATGCTTATCAAACTATTGGTGCTGGAACACCAGCATTAGCAACTCCATCTTCTTTCTCTATTTCGGGAGTAGATAGCGGTAATTATACATTAGATACGAGTTCATTAAATAATGCAACTTATACAGCAGATATTACACCTAAAGCATTGACTATATCGAATCCAACAGCTTCTAATAAAACTTATGATGGTACTACAGCAGCTGTTATTACAGGAACTTTAGTTGGCGTTGCACCTTTAAATGAGGATATTAATGCACCAGATCAAGTATCTTTAGGTTATGTATACGATTCTGCTAGTTCTACTACTAATGGGGAAACACCTAGTTATGGTACTTTTGCTTCTTCATCAATTGGATCAGGCATAGTTGTAACTCCTAATTGGTTTATTAATGGGGATACTTATAATTACACCTTAATTATTCCAACGGGTACTTTAACAGCTAATATAACTGCTCCTGGAGCACCAGTTATTAATAGTAGTGCTTTAGCATCTGCTACTTATGGAGTTACTGCTTCGGATTATCAAATTACAACTGATACTTTAAGTAATGGTGTTGTAATAGTTTCGTATAATGCCACTAATTTACCAAATGGATTGTCTATTGATACTACTACCGGTATTATAAGTGGAACTCCAAGTCTAGCGGGTGTTTATAATGTTGAATTATCTGTTACAAATAATTTAGGAACTATAGGTTATTTATCTTTAAACTACACAATTACTCCAAAAACATTAACTTTAACTACTGTTACTGCTAATGACAAAGAGTATGACGGAACGACTTCTGCAACTATTTCTGGTACTTTAAATGGAGTTATTTCTGGTGATTCAGTTACTTTCTCAGCAGCTGGTACTTTTGATAATGCAACAATTGGTAATAATATCCCAGTTACTTTAGGTATAAGTTCGTTAAATTCATCAAACTATTCAGTTGATACCAGTAGTATTTCTGGATTAACAGCAAATATTACTAAGAGAACATTAAGTTTTACAGGTATTGTTACAACTAAAGTATATGATGCAACGACTACTGCTACTATTACCGTTACTAATATTGGAACTTTAGTAGGTTCAGAAGTTGCCACAATTACTCCTTCAGCTGCAACTTTTGCTGATAAAAATGCCGGAACTGGAAAAGCAGTAATAGCTACTTATACTTTAGGTGGTAGTGATGCAGCAAATTATCAGTTGCCTTCAACATTACCAACTCTTACAGGTACTATTACAAAAGCGCCTTTAACCTATACAATTCTTGCTAATAATAAAGAGTATGATGGAACAACCAATGCAACTGTAACAATATCTGGCATTACTGGATTAGTAACTGGAGATTTTTCAAATAGCATTTCATTGACAGCATCAAATGGAACATTTGCTTCAGTAAACGTTGGTACTGGTATTGCTGTAAGTAATGTGGTTGTAACTTTAGCACCACCTGCTTCAGGAATAGATAACTCCGGAAATTATTCTATAACTCAACCAACAAGTTTAACCGCTACTATCTTCGAAGCATTTGCTTCTGGTGATGTAGCCGTAATTGGGTATAATACTTCAGGAACTCCAGATACAATCTCATTATTAATAGTAAAAGATTTAACAGCAGGAACTACTTTCTATGTAAATGATAATGAGTTAGCCTCTGCTACTGCAACTTCTTTTACTGATTTATCAGAAGGAGAAGCTTCCTTTACTGTTAAAGCTGGTCAAACAGTTACAGCAGGAACTGTTGTTGTATTACCATGGGGGGGTGCAGCCATTTCAACAACAACATATGATTGGAGTGTAACGACAGGTTTTGGTTTAAACAATGGACCGGCCGACGAAATATATATTTATACAGCGTCTTCTATTACAGCAACTACCCCAACTTCATTTATATACTATGCTAGGTTAGGTGGTACAAGTGCAGTACCAAACGGATTGACTCTTGGCACAACTGCTATTGCTCCTTCGGTTCCCGCATCAAGATATAGTACAATAGGAAATGTTTATAATTCTTGTAAATCAATTTTATTAACAGAAATTGGTAAAACAGCTACTTCTAATTGGAACACAACAGGAGCAACTACTTTAGCTTCCACAGATTGGTCATTTACAGTATTGGCAACATGTCCAACTCCAACAATAACTACATCTGGAACATTAGCTGCATTAACTACAGTTTATGGTTCTGCTTCTGCTACAACAACATCATTTACTGTAGCAGGAAGTAATTTAACAAATTCAATTGCAATTACTGCACCAACTGGATTTGAAGTTTCAACAAGTGCTACAAGTGGTTTTACTAGTTCATTAACATTAACTCAAACATCAGGGTCAGTTGCTTCAACTACAATTTATGTTAGACTTGCTGCAACTACTTCAGTAATTAATTCGCCATACAGTGGAGCTATTGTTTGTGCTAGTACGGGCGCTACAGCAGTAAATGTTGCAACGGCTTCAAGCACAGTTACTCCTAAATCCTTAACAATTACAGGTCTTTTAGTGGCTAACAAAGTTCAGTCTATTGGTGACTTTACAGCTACTTTATCGGGAACACCTGTTTTAAATGGAGTATTATCATCAGATACTGCAAATGTTACTCTTGGTGGAACAGCGGTTGCTAATTTTACACAAGATACTGCTGGAACTCCTATTCCTGTAGTTGTTTCAGGGTATTCAATCTCTGGATCTGCTGCTGGTAATTATGCTTTGGTTCAACCAAGTTTAACAGGAACTATTACTTTAGTAGCTTCGCCAGTAATTACAAGCAGTTCAACATTCTCATCTGTTTATGGAACTGTAGCATCAACTTATGTAATTACGGCTACTTCAGATGCTTCATATCCAGTTACTGCATACAATGCAACAGGATTACCAACAGGTTTATCAGTTGTTACTACAACTGGAGAAATTACAGGTACCCCAACAGCTACTCCAGGTAATTATTCAGTATCAATAGCTGCTACAAATGATGGAGGAACTACAACTGCAATATTAACCTACACAATTACTGCTAAACCGCTTACTGTTTCTGGAGCAACTGCTTCTGCTAAAGTATACAACGGAACTACAGCGGCTACAATTTTAGGTTATTCATTAAATGGTGTTTATGGTTCTGATGTTGTATCAGCTATAGGTACAGGTATTTTTACTGATAAAAATGTTGGAACTGCAAAAGCGGTAACAGCTACAATGACTTTAACAGGTGCTGATATAGCTAAATATACATTAACACAACCAACAGGTTTAATAGCTGAAATTACTCCTTTAGCGTTAACTTTGTCAGCAGTTTCTGCTCAAAATAAAGTTTACGACGGAACTAATGCGGCAACAATTACTGCAACTTTAGTAGGTATTGTTTCAGGTGATTCAGTTACTTTTAATGGAACAGGTACTTTTGCTTCAACAGCAATTGGACAAGGAATTGAAGTAACCTCTACTTCAACTATATCGGGAACAGATGGTGGCAATTACACCTTTGTTCAGCCAACTGGTTTAACAGCTAATATTACCGATACTATTATTTATTTAAATACATTTACTGGAGTATCAGCATGTCCTACAAATGGAAATATACCAACGATGGTTACCGATGCAACAGGTACAGGATTAACAAGAAATACGATAATATGTACTACAACAGGTGATGTATTTAATTCAACTACTTTAAATGTTACTTCTTCTGTAAATAATACTTCCTATATTGAATTCTCTGCTTCAACAATTGGTGGTAAAAAATTAAATATTACAGGATTATATTTCTTCAGACAGGCAAGCGCTTCAGCTCCTAATCAATTAGAAGTAAGATACAGCACGGATGATTTTGCCACATCTACTTCATGGGGAGCCGCACCTAATTCACCAACATCAGGAACAGGGATTACTTGGGATTTCACAGATTTTACCACTCCAGTTAATGGTACTGTTAAGTTCCGTTTGTATCCTTATGGTACTCAAAGAGCTAACGGAACAACTGCTTCTGCTTCTGGTACATTTAGAGTGGATGATGTTACCATTTATGGTAATGTAGTTTATGGACCTACTGCTGCAAGTATTGCCACAACAGGATCAACTTCAGTTTGTTTAGGAACTTCTTCTGCTATTACTGCAACAATTACAGATGGTACAGCTCCTTACACTGTTGTTTACTCTGATGGTACCTCTAACACTACGGTTACAAATTACCAATCAGGTTCAGCCATTAGTGTTACACCAAATACTACTGTAAGTTATACTTTAGTTTCAGTTACCGATGCTTATAGTAATTTATTAAATACTAATTTGACAGGTACTGCTACGGTAACGGTTAATCCAACACCTACAGCTACAGCACCATCTTCACAAACGTATTGTTCTGGAAACACTGCTCCAGCCATGACCTTAACAGGAACTCCAAGTGGAGTAACATTTGATATTAGTGGAGGTTCAGCAATAGGATTAGCTGATATAACAGAAGTTACTTCTATACCATCGTTTACAACAAACGAAGGTACGGCTACAGTTACTATTACTCCTAAAGCAAATGGATGTACTGGTTCAGCTGTAACTTATTTTGT
>CALPPS020000055.1 GCA_943325515.2 Flavobacterium psychrophilum | reverse complement strand
TCAAAGATACAAAAATATATTATGCGCGCATACTAAATTATATTTTTTTGAATCTAGGTAATTGAAAGATTATAAAATTGTTAATCTAAAGTAATTAGTTATGTAAGTATTTTATAGGAATCAATTGTAGTTAAATTTGTTGGTATCATTATTAATCTAAATGGTAAAACTAATAGTTATAAAAAAAAGCAATCTTAATAGCTAATATATCACTCAACTAATGTTGAGTTAACAAGTGCTATTATAGATTGCTTGATTTATAAAACTTAAACGAAGTATTACTAAATTGTTATACTTTTTAAAGAATATTTTATACAGTTTTACCTTTCTTGATGATCACCTGCAAATTCCTTAGCTTGATCAAGAACACTATCATATTTTGTTGAAATGGTGTTGTAAACATCTTTAAACTTATTTTTCATATTCTTTTTTAAATTATCACTTTTTTTCATGATTCTTTTTCTGGTTTTAGTTCCTTTTGCAGGGGCAAAAAGAATTCCTACAACTGCTCCAGCAGCAACACTACCTAGTACACCCATTAAAACTTTACTTGCATTCATAACTTTACTTTTATTTATTATTAATTTTTTAAATTCTTTTTCCTTGAATTAGTCTAAGTATTATGGCAATTACTGCTATTACAAGTAAAATGTGAATAATTGCTCCGACATTATAGGCAAAATAACCTAACGCCCATAAAATGATTAGTATCACTGCCACTGTATAAAGTAAATTGTTCATGACTTGTATATCACAAGAGGAATTTTTGAAGATATGACGGTTAATCAAGTGGTAGCTATTGCCAATACTATTTTGGGCAATGTTAGTACTAAATATTCATCATCCGATGTTAATGCTACGTTAATAAGTATCAACAGTAATTATGTAGATGGTACTGATTTGAATTTCTTGAGATGTTCTGGAAAAACAACAGGAATAAAACCAAATTTAGGAACAAAAGTGGTTTCTTATGTTGTTTACCCTAATCCCGTTAAAGATATTGCTTCAATTGAATTTGTTTTAAGCAATGATACTAATGTTGAAATTTTATTATACAACATGAATGGTCAGTTGCTAAATTCTATATTTAAAGGAGCAGTAACTTCTGGTGAAAAAAACTATGTAAAATTAGAAGCTGAAACTTTGAAATCAGGAGTTTATTTCTTGAAATTAATGAGTGACTCTGAAGTGGTGACTAAATCAATAATCATTGGTCAGTAATTAAATAATTTATTTAGATCTAAAACCTCTCCTAAACAGAGAGGTTTTTTTTAATATTCGTGAATTTTTGATTTCATAATTGTATAATTTTAAAAAAGGTTAATTATAGATTTTTTGGTATAATTCTTTGTATTTTTCCATAACTATTTTTCTTTTCAATTTTAGTGTTGGTGTAAGATGTCCACTATCTATTGACCAAATATCAGGTGTGAGTTCAAAGCGTTTTATTTTTTCCCAATTGCCAAATTTTTTATTTATGGTTTCTACTTCTTCCAAAATTCGCTTACTAACTTCTTCATTTGAAGCAATTTCGGCATTAGTTGTTCCTATTGCAATAGAATGTCTCTTTGCCCACTCTTTAGCAAAATCAAAATTAGGTTGAATAAAAGCGGCTGGCATTTTTTCTCCATCACCAATCACCATGATTTGTTCAATAAATGGCGATTGTTTCATAGCATTTTCTATAATTTGTGGTGCGATATATTTTCCTCCTGAGGTTTTAAACATTTCTTTTTTTCGGTCGGTAATTTTTAAAAAACCATCTGAGTCAATTTCTCCAATATCACCGGTATGGAAATAACCATCTTTGATTACTTCTCGGGTTACAGTTTCGTCTTTGAAATAACCCATCATTACATTAGGCCCTTTGCAAAGAATTTCACCATCATCCGCTATTTTAATCGTTACATTATCGATTACTTTTCCAACGGTACCGACTTTGAAACCAAAATTTCTCATATCATTTACGGTAATAACAGGAGAAGTTTCAGTCAATCCATATCCTTCCATAACTGGAATTTGAGCCGCAGCGAATATTCGAGCCAATCTTGGTTGTAATGCAGCACTTCCAGAAACCATCAAATCTAAGTTTCCACCTAGCCCTTCTTTCCATTTACTGAAAATTAATTTTCTGGCTATTTTAAGTTGAAATTCATACCAAGAACCATTTTTGGCGTAAGGTTCAAATCGTAATCCTAGAGCTATAGCCCAAAAGAAAAGTGCTTTTTTAATACCTTTTAATTCTAAACCTTTTGCATAAATTTTATCATATACTTTCTCAAGAAGTCTGGGTACAGCTGTCATTACAGTTGGTTTTACTTCTTTGATGTTATCACTAATTTTTTCAATAGATTCGCCAAAATAAACTGAAACTCCATAATATTGATATAGATAAAGAATCATTCTTTCAAAAATATGACAAATAGGTAAAAAGCTAAGAGCTATACTTGTTCCTTCTTCAAATGGAATTCGGTTAGCGCTATCTAGTACATTAGAAACTATATTGTTATGCGAAAGCATAACACCTTTTGGTCTGCCTGTAGTCCCCGACGTGTAAATTATTGTAGCTAAATCTTCTGGATTCACTTGATTTTTTCTGTATTCTACAATGTCTTGATTGCTTTCGTCTTTTCCTAAAGCTAATAGTTCAGACCAATTATTACATCCTTCAATTTCATTGAAAGAATAAACTGCTTTCATGTGAGTTAAATTGTTCTTTATAAGATTTACTTTTCTGAGCACTTCACTATCAGAAATAAAACAATATTTAGCTTCGCAATGATTTAAAATATATTCATAATCTAGTTCGGATATTGTGGGATAAATGGGAACATTTTGTGCTCCAATTTGCAATATTCCAATATCCATAATATTCCATTCTGTTCTATTATTGGTTGAAATAATTGCTATTTTATCATTTTTTTGAATTCCTAATCGAACTAAAGCTCTTGATATAGTATTGGCTTTGTTCAAATATTCTTGAGTTGAAGTAGCAACCCATTTGTCTTCATACTTCGTAACGAGACAATTAAGTATGTTATTTTTATCAAGCTGATAATAAGGAAAGTCAAAAAGCCTAGTGATTTGAATCATTGCAAAAATTTTATTGCAAATTAAATAATATTAGTATCATTCACAATAATAAAAAAAAAATATAAAAAATATATACTTGAAATATGTAGTTTTGCAATGTTTATTTTTATACTTCCAATGAAAAAATACCCTAGAATTAATGAATATAAAGTAGTAGCTTTGAGATTATTAATAGCTTATCTATTTTATTTTATAGCAAGAATATTATTTTTTATTTATAATATTAATTTAATACAAGTCGATAATGTATTTGACTTTTTAAAATTATGTTATCATGGTTTAGTATTTGACACCACAGCTATTTTATATGTTAATTCTTTATTTATATTTTTATCTATTTTTCCAGTTGTAATTAATTTAAAAAAGGGATATCAGAGTTTATTATTCTATCTCTATTTTGCTACTAATTTATTTGCATACGCTACTAATTTTGTAGATTTTATTTATTATCGTTACAATTTTAGCAGAAGCACAAGAGCTTCATTAGATACACTTGAAAATGAAAGCAATAAATCATTATTATTCTTTAATTTTTTATTAAACTATTGGCACGTATTTTTATTGTTTTTTGCGCTCTCCTATTTATGGATTTTGCTCTATAAAAGAATTAAAATTTCAAATTATATAGAAAAACCAAGTATTAAATACTTTGGAACCTCAATAATTAGTTTCTTAGTAATAGCAACATTGTGCATTGGAGGAATTAGAGGTGATTTTAAGAAAAGTACAAGACCTATCAATATATTAGATGGAAGTCGTTATGTCAAAAATACAGGTCAAGCAGATATAGTTTTAAACACCCCTTTTGCTATAATTAGAACTTGGGATACCAATTCGTTTAAAAAAGTAAATTTAATTTCAAAAGCCGAAGTAGAAAGTTTATTAGTGCCTATTAAGCAATACAAAAATAATCCTCCTACAAAACCGAATATTGTCATTTTTATATTAGAAAGTTTTGCTAGAGAGTATAATGGAGCTTTCAATAAAGGAAGTAAAATACCAAATTATGAAGGATACACTCCATTTGTAGATTCTTTAGCCCAACATAGTTTAATTTACACTAATGCCTTTGCAAATGGGTGGAAATCTATTCATGGGGTTTCATCTGTTATCGCTGGCATTCCATCATTTAAAGATGCTTTTACTTCCTCACCTTATCCTCAGCAGAAAATAGAATCGTTAGTTTCTACACTCAAAAGTCAAGGTTACGACACCTCTTTTTTTCATGGCGCACCAAATGGATCAATGGGATTTTTAGGGTTTGGAAATATTCTGGGTTATGATCATTATTATGGAAAAACTGAATTTAATAATGATGCTGAATTTGATGGTGTTTGGGGGATTTGGGATGAACCTTTTTTTCAATATTTTAATACTACTTTAACACAAAAAAAACAACCTTTCATGGCTACTTTGTTTTCGGTTTCTTCGCATGAACCCTATAAAGTTCCCGAAAAATATGAAGGCAAATTTCCAAAAGGAAAAGTAAATATCAACGAAAGCATTGGTTATACCGATTATTCTTTGAAGCAGTTTTTTGCTACTGCCAAAAAGCAATCATGGTATAAAAATACCATTTTTGTTCTCGTAGCCGATCATGGTAATACGATTGCTTATGATGAATACAAGAAAGAATTTAATAAAAATACGGTTCCAATTTTGTTCTTTTCACCAGATGAAAAGTATGTTGGAGTAAATAATGATTGGGCTCAGCAAATAGACATTTATCCAACTCTATTGGATATGATTGGATACCAAAAACCATTTAGAAGTTGGGGGAGAAGCTTGATTAACGATAAGCAAGTGGCGCCATTTGTTATAAAATATGGTTCGAATATGTACCAATTTATGAGTGGAGATTATATCTGCACCTTTGATGGTAAAAAAGCCATAGGGTTTTATAGTAAAAATGACAAAGCCATGGAACATAACTTAATTTCTATACGCAACGCTGCAATGGATTTTGTGGAATTAAGATGCCAAGCGTTTATACAAGATTATATGGAACGCGTAATAGATAAAAGACTTACAACTGTAAAATAAAAAATGCTATTGAAAAACAGCATTTTAATAATGTGAAAATTTAAATTATAATTTAATCATATTCTCAGCTAAAGTTTCAATAAACTTAGATATTGGTCCTTTTATCATCATGGCCATCATAGGGTTAAATTCGCCCTCAAACTGAAGATATACTTGAGTTGAACTTTCAGTTATGGTGTCTAAATTTGCAGTTAATTTAAATGGCAATTTATCATTTGCTGCAACTAGATTAATTATTGAATAAGGAACTCCTTCTTTTAATCTTAATTTAATCTCAGGCATTCCATTTAAGCCAAAGTTAAAAGTATCGTCATCCAATACTTCAAACTTGGCAGTATTTTCAGGCATTAGTTTTTCAAAATTTTTTACATCTGACAAAGCATTGAATAAATATTCAGCAGATTTTTCTACGGTAACCTTTGGGCTTTCTAAATTCATATTTTTTTGTTTAGATAAAAGAGGCAAGAAGAAAGATTCTTATTTAATTATGTTTTCTTGCTTCTAGCTTCTTTGTTCTTGTTTCTAATTACACATTCCACGTCGAAGGACTTTCTCTCCATTCTTGTAATGTTTTTATTTCTTTTTCGGTAATATAATTTTTAGCAACAGCAAGATGCAATAAATGTTCGTAATCAGCTAATGTTTTTAATTCTACGTCGGCTTTTTTGAAATTTTCATTAGCTACATCAAATCCATAAGTGAAAATAGCAACCATCCCTTTTACATGTGCTCCAGCTTCTTTCAAAGCTTCTACTGCTAATAAACTGCTGTTTCCAGTACTAATTAAATCTTCTACAACTACAACATTTTGACCGCTTTGCAAAAAACCTTCTACTTGATTTTGTCTTCCATGTTTTTTAGGTTCTGGTCTAACATATACAAAAGGCAATCCCATATATTCGGCAACAAGAATTCCAATGCCAATGGCACCAGTTGCTACACCCGCAATTACGTCTGGTTTACCAAATTCTTTCTCAATATGCTTGGAAAATTCTTCTCGAACAAAATTTCTTATCGCTGGAAATGACAGTATTAATCGGTTGTCACAGTAAATTGGCGACTGCCAACCCGATGCCCATGTAAATGGATTTTTAGAATTCAATTTAATTGCATTTATTTGTAAAAGCAACTCGGCTGTTTTTTCGGCTGTGTCTTTATTAAAAATCATAGTACAAATGTATAAAGTTTTTGTCAACGATAAACCATTTTTTTTAACCAATGAAATCGCCAAAGAAACCGATTTTCAATTATTTTTATTAGAAAGTGTTGATATTGAGCAAGTCATAATCAAAATGTTTCAAAATAAAATTCAAAAAGCTTATTTATACTATCCTGATGAAAAAGAAATACTCAATAAAGTAAAAGAAAAAATACCTGTTTGTAAAGCTGGAGGTGGTTTTGTTTTCAATAAAAAAGGAGAAGTTTTATTCATTTTTAGAAATGGAAAATGGGATTTGCCAAAAGGAGGAATTGAAAAAGGAGAAGAAATTGAACAAACGGCAATACGCGAAGTAGAAGAAGAAACAGGTGTAAATAATTTGAAAGTATCGAATAAACTTCAAAAAACCTATCACATTTTCAAACGTAATGGGAAATATAAATTAAAGATTACCCATTGGTTTGAAATGCATACTGATTTTGAAGGAACACTAATTCCTCAAGACAATGAAGGTATAGAGAAAGTGGCTTGGCTCAATCCAGAGCAAGTAAAAGAGGCTTTAAAAAATTCTTACGAGAACATCAAATTATTATTTGAAGAAGAAAAACTGTTGAAATAGTATTCGTTTTTTTCTGATTACTAAATGCTAACCACTGAACACTTATAGGCTATCTTTACCGAATGACAAATCATCATCATTCCAACAATATACTTTTGAATTTAGGCATCGAAAACTTAAATGAAATGCAGCTTTCTGCACAAGAAACTATTTTAAACGACCGAAATGTTTTGTTGCTTTCGCCAACAGGTTCAGGGAAAACACTCGCTTTTTTGTTGCCCATTTTTGAATTGTTAGATGAGTATGTTGCAGGCGTGCAATGTTTAATTTTAGTACCATCTAGAGAATTGGGATTGCAAATTGAGCAAGTTTGGAAAAAAATGGGAACTACTTACAAAGTAAATATTTGTTATGGTGGCCATTCCATTGAAACTGAAATCAAGAATTTATCTAATCCTCCAGCTGTTTTAATTGGAACTCCAGGCCGAATTGCGGATCATATAGATAGAGGAACTTTTAAAGTTGACCGTATTCAAACCTTAGTTTTGGATGAATTTGACAAATCATTACAACTTGGTTTTCATGAGCAAATGTCTTTCATTATTAGTAGATTGTCAAAATTAAACAAACGAGTATTAGTTTCAGCAACCCCAGGAATTGAAATTCCAAAATACACTCGAGTTGATAATCCTACGGTTTTGGATTTCATTCCATCTGAAGAAGACAAAGTAAATCTTTCCATAAAAATGGTAATTTCTAAAGAGAAAGATAAGATTGGAAGTTTGTTTCACTTGATATGTTCTTTAAAATCGCAATCAGCTTTAATTTTTTGTAATCATAGAGATGCGGCTGAACGCATTAGCGACGCGATAAACGAAAAAGGAATTTATGCCACCTATTATCATGGCGGTATGGATCAAGAAGAACGGGAACGTGCTTTAATTCAATTTAGAAATGGCAGTGTAAGTTATTTGGTGACTACTGATTTGGCTTCACGCGGATTGGATATTCCCGAAATGAAACACGTTATCCATTACCATCTGCCTTCAAGGGAAGATGAATTCACACATAGAAATGGACGAACTGCGAGAATGTTAGCTTCAGGAACTGCCTATATCATTACACATGACAGTGAAAAGAAAATGGATTATATAGATTATGGTATGTCCATTTTAAAAGTGGATAATGCTAGCACATTACCAAAACCACCCGAATTTCAAACGATTTACATCAGTGGTGGCAAGAAAAATAAACTAAATAAAATTGACATTGTTGGTTTCTTTTCTCAAAAAGGGAAGTTAGAAAAAGGCGATTTGGGATTGATTGAAGTGAAAGATTTTATTTCCTTTGTAGCAGTAAAATATAACAAAGTGAAAGACTTACTTTCCAATATTCGTGACGAAAAAATGAAAGGGAAGAAGTTTAAAATTGAAGTGGCACGAAAAGTGATTAAGAAAGAAGAAGAGAATAAATCTGAGCATTTCTAAAACTCAATTACTCTAAAGTTACTTTTTTACCACTACTGTATTGGGAACCAAAACCGTATAATCGCCACCGTTTCTAATTACATCACGAACAATAGTGGAACTGATATAGGAAGTTTTGGAAGCGGTAGGCAAGAAGACAGTTTCTATTTGAGATAATTTACTATTAGTGTGTGCAATGGCTTTTTCAAATTCAAAATCGGCAGGATTTCTTAGGCCACGTAAAATAAATTGGGCGTTGATTTTTCGGCATAAATCAATTGTCAATCCCTCATAAGTTACTACTGATATCTTTGGTTCTTCCATGAAAGTATCTTCAATGAACTTTTTTCTTTCTTCCAGCGTGAACATGTATTTCTTATCAGCATTGATACCAATAGCTACAACTACTTCATCAAACAGTGAAATACCTCTTGTAATAATATCATAATGCCCTAAAGTGATGGGGTCAAATGAACCTGGAAACACTGCTATTCTTTTCATTTTGTTTTCGGTTTTCGGTTTTCGATTGTCGGTTTTCGGTTTTCGGTTTTCAGTTGTCGGTTTTCGGTTTTCGGTTGTCGGTTTTCGGTTTTCAGTTGTTGGTTTTCAGTTTTCGGTTTTCGGTTTTCGGTTTTCGGTTTTCGGTTGTCGGTTTTCAGTTGTTGGTTTTCAGTTGTTGGTTAAAAAAAACTTGATATGATCAATTTCAATTTTTTATTTCTTCCAAATAGGTTTCTTTTGTAAAGCTAATGTTATTTCGTTATCCAACAAATCAGAAAAACTAATATTAGCATATGCTGCTTGCTGAGGAAAGATACTTTGTATAGATAAACCTGGATTGGTATTGATTTCAATGAAATGTGGAATACCATTCATAATAATAAAATCCGTTCTAGAAAAACCTCTCATTCCTAATGATTCATATACTTTTTTGGCGGTTTCGATAACTAATATTTCTAATTCAGTTGAAATGCGAGCAGGAGTTATTTCACTCGATTTTCCTAAATACTTGGCTTCATAGTCAAAGAAAGCATTTTGAGATACTATTTCAGTTATTCCTAATACAGTTGTTTTTCCTTTAAAGTTTAAAACGCCAACAGATACTTCAGTACCTTTCAAATACGATTCTATCAAAATATCGTTGTCTTCAGCAAAGGCAAAGTCTAGAGCCTTGGGTAAATCCTCTAGCGAGTTTACCCTCGAAATGCCTAAACTACTTCCTGATTGATTAGGTTTTACAAAAAATGGCAAACCCAATTCAGCAACTATTTTATTGCCATCAATGACATCGCCTTTAGTTATATAAATAGAATTGGCTTTAGGAATATTAAATTTTGACAATACCGACAAGGTATCTCTTTTGTTAAAAGTCAAGCTCGATTGGTAGTAATTACAACCTGAATAGGGCAAATCTATCAGTTCCCAATAGGCTTGTAGATGACCATCTTCGCCTGGAGTTCCATGAACAGTGTTAACAGCTACATCAAATTTTATGGTTTGATTATCTTTTGTAAATGTAAAATCAGCTTTATTAATAGGATATTTAACACCAGCTAGTAAGCAATACCATTCTTCTTTAAGTATATGAATTTCAAAGGTTTGATATTTGTTTTCATCAAGATTGTTTAGGATTAATTGCCCACTTCGTAATGATATTACAGATTCATCCGAATATCCACCCATTACTACAGCTACGTTCATTTAGATTAGTTTTAGTAATAACAAAATTATCATTTTTTTTGAAACTAATTGACTTTAGGTTTTTATATCTTTGCATAAATTATTTTCTTTATGAGTTTACGTTCGTATCTAACTAGTCGAGTTTTCTTTTTGCAAATTCTTGTTGCTATAGCAATAATTGCCACTATATCGTATTTGTTTTTTCATTGGCTAACTTATACGACTCATCACGGACAAGAAATTACTGTTCCTGATTTAAGTAAATTATCTGCTGAACAAGCAGAAGAAAAACTTGATGCTGTTGATTTAGATTATATTATTTTAGATACTGTTGATTTCAGACCCGAATTTCCAAAGTTGACTATAGTAGAACAAGAACCAAAGGCTGGGGCAAAAGTAAAAGAGGGAAGAAAGATTTATCTAAAAATTAATGCCGAGAAATTCACCATGGTCTCAGTGCCAGACTTAGTAGAGAAAACTTATCGACAAGCAGTGCCAACATTAGAATCAGTTGGTTTATTAGAAGGTACAATTATCTATAAACCTTATTTAGGTAAAGATATGGTTCTGGAAATGAGAATGAATGGTAAAAAATTAAAACCTGGTGATAAGGTTTTAAAATCATCAAAGATAGACTTAGTTTTAGGTGATGGAAAAGTTACTTATGAGGAAACTGTTGACTCAACGGCTGTTGACACTACACAAATTATACCGGTAAATGAGCCATAACGATGATCTTCCTGACTTAGAAGAAGAATTTTTTGAACACCATCGATTTGTTTCTACAAAAGGACAATCTTTGTTACGTGTTGATAAATTTTTAATGTCTTTGGTAGAAAATGCTACACGAAATAAAATTCAACAAGCTGCTGAAAAAGGAAATATATGGGTAAATGATATTCCTGTAAAATCAAATTATAGAGTAAAACCTTTTGATATTGTTCGTGTGATGTTAACTCATCCACCATTTGAAAATAGAATCGATCCAGAAGATATCCCATTAGATATCGTTTATGAAGATGACGCTGTTTTGGTTATCAATAAACCACCGGGCTTAGTCGTTCATCCAGGTCATGGTAATTATACTGGGACTTTGGTCAATGCTTTGGCATTTCATTTTGAAAATTTACCAATGAATTCGAGTGAAAGACCAGGATTAGTGCACCGAATTGATAAAGATACTTCAGGACTTTTGGTAATTGCCAAAACAGAAGCTGCGATGACTCATTTGGCTAAACAATTTGAGGACAAAACTTCGGAGCGAGAATACATAGCTTTGGTTTGGGGAAATGTAAAAGAAGAAGCAGGAACTATTGAAGGCAATATTGCCCGTCATGTAAAAGACAGAATGCAAATGGCTGTTTTTGCTGACCCAGAAATTGGAAAACATGCTGTTACTCATTATAAAGTATTGGAGCGTTTTGGCTACGTAACTTTAATTTCCTGCAAATTAGAAACCGGAAGAACCCACCAAATTCGTGTCCATATGAAACACATAGGGCATACTTTATTCAACGATTCACGTTATGGTGGTGAATTGATTTTGAAAGGAACAACTTTTACCAAATACAAACAGTTTATAGATAATTGTTTTAAAACTTTACCCCGACAAGCCTTGCATGCCAAAACATTGGGTTTTGTGCATCCTACTACAAAAGAGTTTATGCGTTTTGATACTGAACTGCCTCAAGATATGGCAACTTGTATTGAAAAATGGCACAACTATGCCAAGTCGCATAATGAAGTGAATGAAGAAGAGTAATCAATTTACAATCATACTTATTTTCAATAAAAAAATCCTGTTTAAATACTAAGCAGGATTTAATTTATTTAGATGCACTTTGATTACTTACAAGTTGGAGCATCAACTGTAAAAGTATAATCTTTGGTATTTTCTTTTTTAACCGAAGGATTATGATGGTCAGGCTTGTAAGAAGCTCCAGTTGCTATGTCAACAATAATACCTACTAATCCCCAACTTACTATACTAAGGATAAAGTTACCAGTACGAAATGATTTATTAAAAGTTTGTGTTTTTGTTTCACATCCTGGCTCTTTCAATTCAACAGTTAATTCTTTATTTCTTGGGAAAAGAGCAGTAGCTTGACCATTTCCTAATTTTTTACCATCTACAAAGATTTCAGCATTGGGATGATCTTTTGCAATAATGGTTCCTTGGTATTTACTACCTCCAAACATTACTCCACAACTATTTAAAATCACAGTCATCGAAAGTAATAAAGCAACAAAAGAAATTCTTTTTTTCATAAAATTAATTTAGGTTATATTTATTTAACAAAAATAATTATTCTTTCGTTAGAAAAAAATATTATTAAATCATAAATCCAGTTGTTCAATCTAGATACATTAATTTAATTACTATCCTCAACTGGTTTTTTTGCCGTTAAAACATAATAAATACCTACTAATATAAATGGTATGCTGAGCCATTGTCCTGTAGATAATAGTCCGAAACTTTCCTCAATGCCTCCTTGACTTTCTTTTACATATTCTACCAAAAAGCGAACAGTCCATAGAAGAATTAAAAAACAGCCAAACAACAAGCCTTGTTTTTCGGCTGTTTTAGTCCTCCAGTATAGAAAGAAAAGAAGTAGAAATACAAACACATATAAAAAGGCTTCATATAACTGCGCTGGATGTTTTGCAGGGACTTTTTCTAATAAAGTAGCATATTGTGGATCATGCACTATAGCATGATAAGAATCATTTACATTGGTCAATTTAGTTATATTAACTGCGTCTTTAGAGGAATAATAATCTCTAACAAATCGAACACCAAATGAAGAGTTTGTTATTTTTCCAACAATTTCTGAATTGAAAAAATTTCCTATTCTAACAAATACAGCGCCACTTGCTACTGGAATTACAACTCTATCTAAAACCCAAAGTATAGGTCTTTTTATTACTCGGGTACTATAAAAATACATGGCAATAATTATGGCTATAGCAGCACCATGACTAGCTAAACCTTGAAAACCTGTAAATTCAAACTGTGGTTCAAACCTAAAAGGCAATAATATTTCTAAAGGGTGGTCTTTGAAATAATCCCATTGATAGAAAAACACGTGACCTAATCTTGCGCCTAATAATGTTGCTATAACTGTCCATACAAAAAGGGTGTCTAATTTTTCTATGGTTTCGTTTTCTCTTTTATAGATATGTTTCATGATATACCATCCTAAACCAAAGGCGATAACAAACATTAAACTATAAAGACGAATGGTAAAAAAACCAATATTTATTCCTTCTGATGGATTCCAAATCATGATATGTAATTTTTTTTTTGGTTTTTATTTATACTGTAAAAATAGTTATTTGTTATAAATACAGTTAAGAATTATGGATTTCTTTAATGTTTGCAATTTTTTTCAGGAACAGGATCATAGCCACTATGTCCCCATGGATTACAGCTTGAAATTCTTTTTATGCCTAAATAAAATCCTTTTATAAGTCCGTGAATTTTTAATGCTTCTATAAAATAAGTAGAGCAGGTAGGTTCAAAACGACATGTGGCTGGTAGTAAAGGAGAAAGTACGATTTTATAAAAATAGATTACAGCTATTAATGGTGCTATTATAATTTTTTTAAACACAAGAATTGCTTATTTATTGTATACTAAAACTAGTCCCTTCTTTACCATCTTTTAGATTTATCCCTAATGCTAAAAGTTGGTCACGAATTTGGTCTGACATAGCAAAGTTTTTATTGGCTCTAGCTTCTAATCGCATGTTGATAAGTAGCTCTATGACACCTTCTAGTTTATCAGAATTATTTATGTTTTCTTTCTCTTTTTTAATACCAATGATATCAAAGGTAAATGTATTCAAGGTTGCTGTTAGTGTTTTGAGATCTTCAACAGTCAAGGTTTCTTTACCGTCATTAACCAAATTCACAAATTTAATGCCTTCAAATAAATGGGCAATCAAAATAGGAGTATTAAAATCATCATTCATAGCATCATAACAATTTTCTTTCCATGAATTGACATCTAGCGTAGAGGAACTATTAGATTTCAAATCTTTCAATAGATCGATGCCTTCGATTAGTCTGTTAAATCCCTTTTCTGCCGCAACAATTCCATCGTTGGTAAAATCTAAAATACTTCTATAATGAGCTTGCATCATAAAAAAACGAGCCACATTAGGGGAGAAGGTTTTACTTAAAAAAGGGCTGCCACCATTATAAATTTCGTTTGGAAGAATATTATTTCCAGTCGATTTGGACATTTTTTTACCATTCAAGGTAAGCATGTTGGCGTGCATCCAATAATTTACTGGACTATGGCCTGTACATGCTTCGTTTTGTGCAATTTCACATTCGTGGTGCGGAAATTTCAAATCCATTCCACCACCGTGAATGTCAAAAGTTTCGCCAAGATATTTAGTGCTCATGGCTGTACACTCAAGATGCCAACCTGGAAAACCTATACCCCAAGGCGAAGGCCAACGCATGATATGTTCTGGTTCTGCTTTTTTCCATAGGGCAAAATCTTGAGGATTTTTTTTATCACTTTGTCCGTCAGTATCTCGAGTATTAGCTAGCATTTCATCAATATTTCTGCCACTCAATTTGCCGTAGTGATTGTTTTTATTAAATTTTACTACGTCAAAATATACCGAACCATTTTTTTCGTAGGCAAATCCTTTTTCAATAATTTTACTTACAATTTCAATTTGTTCAATAATATGACCAGTAGCTGTTGGCTCAATACTAGGTGGAAGAAAGTTAAATTGATTTAAAACTTCATGAAAATCAACGGTGTAACGTTGCACAATTTCCATGGGTTCTAATTGTTCCATACGAGCTTTTTTAGCAATTTTATCTTCTCCATCATCCACATCATCTACTATATGTCCAACATCGGTAATGTTTCTAACGTAACGCACTTTGTATTCTAAGTGGAGCAAGTATCTAAAAATCATATCAAACGACATGAAAGTTCGCACGTTTCCAAGGTGTACATTGCTGTAAACTGTTGGTCCACAAACATACATTCCCACATTTCCTAAATGAACTGGTTTGAAGAGTTCTTTTTCTCCAGATAGAGTATTATATATTTTTAGAGAATTGGTTTTATAAATTTCCATGGTTTTATGGTATGAATATAGAATGACTAAATTAAAATTTAGTATCTAATTTGATGTAATCAAGAAATTCTCTTCTAGTTTTTTCATCTTTAAATTTTCCGCCAAATTCAGAAGTAACTGTGCTACTTTCAATATCACGGATACCTCTTGAATTAACACAAAGGTGTTTTGCATCTATTACACAAGCTACATCATCAGTGTTTAAAACTTTTTGTAACTCTTGAACAATCTGCATTGTTAATCTTTCTTGAACTTGTGGTCTTTTGGAAAAATAATCAACAATTCTATTCATTTTAGATAGCCCAACAACTGTTCCATTAGAAATGTAGCCTATATGAGCTCTCCCAATAATTGGTAATAAGTGATGTTCACAAGTAGAATATAATGTGATATTTTTTTCTACCAGCATTTCATCATACTTATAATTATTTTTAAAAGTTGATGAATTTGGTTTTTTAATAGGATTAAGTCCACCAAAAATTTCTTTCACAAACATTTTAGCAACACGATTAGGAGTGCCTTTTAGACTGTCATCTGTTAAATCCATTCCTAGAGTTTTTAGAATGTCTTCAACATTTTTTTTTATGAGTTCTATTTTTCTATCATCGGTTAATTCAAAAGCATCATTTCTAACGGGATTTTCTGCGCTCGTAGCAATGTGATTTTCACCTATTTCATCCTGATTTATCATCAAATTATTTGTTAATTTGGGTTCTTATTTTAAAATGTCAAAGATAAATAATAAATATTAATCTTTTTGGTATAGTGTTAATATTTGATTTTTTTGATTTTAATAGAAAATTAATTACTAAAAATATGTAAATTTCGCAACTCTAAATTGCTATTCAAAATGAAAAATATTTATTTCTGTCTTTTATTAGTTAGTTTATTATCAAATAATATAGTTTTTTCGCAAGGTGCAAACTGTGCTTCAGCTGATCCATTTTGTGCTGGAGGAACTGGTTTAACTTTTCAAAACTCAACAGGAACAACTGCAGTTCAAGATGTTGATTATGAGTGTTTATTAACACAGAAAAACCCAGCATGGTTTTTTATGCAGATAAATACTCCTGGCGCAATAACATTTCAGATATCTCAAACCAATAACAGTGGTACAGGAATTGATGTTGATTACATTTGTTGGGGTCCTTTTACTACTCCTGTTTGTGGGCCTACCTCTCTAAATCCTGCAACAAGTATCAGCTGTGGTTATTCCATTGCTACCATTGAAAATTTCACTATTACTAATGCTCAAGCAGGAGAGTTTTATGTTATATTATTAACTAACTATAGTGGACAAGCTGGAAACATAACTGTAACTCAGACTAATTTAGGTCAAGGAGGAGCAGGGTCTACAGATTGTAATATAATTTGTCCACTTTCCCTAGCAAATCAAGTGATTTGCCCTGGCAGTCAAACCACATTAACAGCTACTATTGCGGGTGCAAATTCATATCAATGGTCATCATCTGTTACTGGACCAATTATTGGTAATACTCAATCAATAACTGTTACTCAAGCAGGCACTTATACTGTGGTTGTTAATAAACAAGGTTGTGTTGCTAATGCTTCAGCTAGTGCGACTGTTTCCTATTATGCTCCACCAGCTATTAATTCACCTGTGAATATGAGCCAGTGCAATAACTTACCAAATTTTAATTTAAATAATGCCGTTGCCAACATATTTAATGGCACTGGTTTGAATCCCAGCGACTTTGAGGTTTCATTTCATCATTCTCTTTCTGAAGCACAACAATTAACTTCTCCAATTTCTAACGCTTCTAATTATCCTGGAACAAATCTTGAACAAATTTTTGTTTCTCTAACTGATAATGGTTCTAGTGGTTGTGTTTCTGTTTTTTCTTTTACATTAGGTTTTACACCTTGTGGTCTCACCCCCGTCCAACCCCCAAACTTACCTTTATGTGAAAGCAGTTTAGGAAGTGGCAGTGCAAGTTTTAATTTTACACCTCAAACCCCTATAGTATTAGGCGCCAATAACTCTGCCAATTATACGGTTACTTACCATTTAACACAAGCAGCTGCTGATGGAGATACAGGAGCAATTAATCCTATTAGTACATTTACAGGAACAAACGATCAAATTATTTATGTAAGGATGGAGGAAAATGCTTCTCCTTTAACTTATGGAACAACTAGTTTTAAATTGATTGTTAATCCATTACCAGTAGTTCTTGTTTCTGGACCTACTGCAGTATGTTTTAATACTACAGCTACGATTACCTTTACAGGTACGCCAAACGCTGTTGTGACCTATAACCATGATTCAAGCCCTAATCAAACAGTTACTTTAAATGGGTCTGGGACAGCTACAGTGACTAGTGACCTAGTATTGACTTCAACTACATATAACTTAGTTAGTATTGTTAATCCTTCAACAACTTGTGCAAGAACAGTAACAGGGTCAACAACAGTCGGAACAACTTTGCCTCCAACAATCGCCACCCCATCCGATTATGTAGTATGTGATGACAGTTATAATAATGACGGTTTCTCTTGTAATTTTGATTTAAATACTAAAATCAATGAAATCACGGGAGGCGATTCTACTATAGTTGTTAATTTTTATGAAACTGCCACAAGTACTACAGCAATTCCTTTAAATGTAAATTACTGTAGTATAGTACCAGGCACACAACCCCTTTA
>CALPPS020000054.1 GCA_943325515.2 Flavobacterium psychrophilum | reverse complement strand
TTCAAACTACATTTGGAAATTTACCGATGGAAAACCTATTGATAACAACATAAAAACCATTAAAGAAATTCAAGCCACAACGTCTCTTTCTGATGAAATTAGTAAAGATTTAAAAAAGCGTGGGTTTAAATTTATAGGCTCAACTGTAGTTTATGCCCATATGCAAGCTACAGGAATGGTCAACGACCATGTAGAGGATTGTTGGAAGAGAGAATAGTAATCAGTTTTCAGTCGCGGTTTTCAGTCGCGGTTTTCAGTTTTATTAGAGTTATTTTATTAATCATTAATATGGATTACAAAGAATTATTGGGGTATCAAAAAGCATTTCAATTGGCAATGGAAATTTTTGAAATTTCAAAAAAATTTCCAACTGAAGAAAAATATTCTCTAACCGATCAAATAAGACGATCTTCCCGAAGTGTTTGCACAAATATTGCTGAAGGTTACAGAAAAAGAAGATATGTAAATCATTTCATCAGCAAATTAACGGATAGCGACTCGGAAAATTCAGAAACAAATGTTTGGTTAGATTTTGCTTTAGAATGTGAGTATATTTCCAGAGAGTTTCATAAAGACTTAACCTTAAAATCATCTGAAATTGGAAAGTTACTTAACTATATGATTAATAACCCAGATAAATTTGGTTGTCGAAATATGTAAAAAGACTGCGACTGAAAACTGCGACTGAAAACTAACTTTTCAGTACCTTCATAAAGGTTTCTCTAGAAATTTCAAAAGCACCTAGTTTCTCTAAATGATCATTATGAACTTGACAATCTAACAGTTTGTAATTGTTTTCTTTTAAATAATTCACTAACCAAACGAAAGCAATTTTACTGGCATTAGAAACTTTTGAAAACATACTTTCACCGCAAAAAACATGTCCTAAATCTGTACCATATAATCCACCAACGAGTTCATCGTTTTGCCACACTTCTACTGATTTGACAATTCCCATTTCATGGAGTTTGGTATAAGAAACTATAAAATCATCAGATAACCATGTCCCATCTTGACCTGAGCGATTTATCTGTTGGCAATTTTTGATAACATCTTTAAAATTCTGATTGAACGTTACTTGAAATTTATTTTGATTCATCAAATTTCGAATGCTTTTGGAGACTTTATACAGTTGAGGAACCACAACCATTCTATCTGGTGGTGCCCACCAAAGGATTGGATCCTCTTCATTAAACCAAGGGAATATTCCATTACGATAAGCCAATAATAATCGTTCCACAGATAAATCGCCACCAATAGCTACAACACCTTCATAAGAAGCTTCGTCAACAGGTGGAAAATATAAATCTTTGGTTAAAAAATGCATGTTTGAGAGAATAGAGGAAAGAAGCAATAGGCAAAAAAGTAGTAAACAAAAAACCATTCGAACAATTTAAACTGTTAGAATGGTCTTTGTTTTTTAATCTTTTATCTAATTTCTAGAAAGGCAAATCGTCATGCTCTTCTTCGTTGAAATTAGTAGCTGGTTCAAAAGCTTCTGCAGCTGGCATTGGCGGCATTCCTGCAACTGGTGCCTCTGCTTGTAATTTTTCAATTCTCCAACCTTGAATATCGTTAAAATATTTTACTTCTCCTTGAGGATTTGTCCATTCTCTTCCTCTTAAATTGATAGAAACTTTTACTGCTTCTCCGACATTATAATTGTTCAACAAATCACATTTATCTTGCACAAAATTGATGCTGATAAATTGTGGATATTGCTCTTCTGTAGCGACAACCAATTCTCTTTTTTTAAAGCTAGCACTCACTTGTTGCTCAGCATTTACGACTTTAATTTTTCCAGTAACTTCCATAATTATTGTTTTGCTAAAAGCACTTTCCAAGCAGAAAATGCATCATTATTATTCAAATATTCTTTTGCTTTTTGGTGGATTTTCATTTCATCATCCGAACTCAAAACACCTTTTACAGCAAAATTTTGTTGTACAAATATAGTAATTTCTGATGGAGTTGGCAATGCTTCTACATTTCCTAATTTGCCTAAATCATTACCGTTAAAAACAGGGCTTTTTTTAATAAAATCAGGAATTATATCTACGCCTATTCCCAAAGTAGTTAGTGGTTTTTCTACTTCAAAAAGCCCTTTGTTGGAACGTGAATACCAATTCCCGCCAAGACGGGAAACCAAATCAATTTTGTTTTGGTCAATCATCTTGTTAGCATCTAAAATATTTTCATTAATATGAATTTTTATTACTTCACAAATAATTAAATTCCCTGCGCCGCCTTGATTTCCTAAAGCGATAATTTCATTCACTTTGCACTCAAATTGAACTGGACTTTCAGCCACTCGATAAGGTTTTATCATGTCTGATGGCAACATGGTTAACCCTGATTTTATAAATTCATTTACACCATCGGGATACTCTGTACTAGACAATGACATTTGTTGAACAATATCATAGTTGACCATATTAATTACTACTTCTTTGGTAGCTTTACAATTTTCTAAAGTGTGCTTCGTAGTATTGTTTCTAACTCGTCGTGCTGGTGAAAAAACTAATATCGGTGGATTTGAACTAAAGACATTAAAGAAACTAAACGGTGATAAATTAGGTTTCCCGTTTTTATCCATAGTGCTGGCAAAGGCAATAGGTCTTGGCGCAACAGCACTTTGCAAGTAACCTTGTAGTTGGGCTGGCGAAAGAGTATGTGGTTCGAAACTAAGCATGATATTGTTTGTTTATACAAATGTAATTTTTTTATGTTTTATCTTTACAATCCTTTACATCAAAATTTGAAGTTGTCATTTTTTCATTACTTTTAAACCAAATTAGTTGGTATGCAGTTTTCGGAAAGGAGAAACTTTACGCGTTGGATTATCATAATGGCCTCATTTGTCATAGTGGCTTTAATTTTATGGAATACCTATACTTTTTTTCAAATTTTTAAAAACGAAGAGCGTGTCAAAATGGAGCTTTGGGCAGAAAGTTTAAAAACTTTCAACAATGCTAATCCCGATACAGATGATATTGCATTGCCGCTCAAAATAATGAGTAATAACAAAACAATTCCGATTATCTTAACTGAAAAAGGAGAAATTATCAATCATACTAATATTGATGAAAATATTTCTAATGACAAATCAAAACTGAGAGATTATCTTGAAATTTTAAAAAAAGAAAATAATCCAATAATTATTGAGTCTAATCCAGGTAAATTTTGGTATCTATATTATGGTAATTCATCATTAATTACTAAACTAAAATATTATCCGATTGCTTTACTACTGATTATTTTTCTTTTTGGTGCGCTGGTTTATAACTTTTATCGCAGTACTAAAATGGCTACCCAAAACAAACTTTGGGCAGGAATGGCAAAAGAAACGGCTCATCAAATTGGAACACCCTTGTCCTCTTTAATAGGTTGGCTCGAAATAATGAAAGCCGATAATGTTGACGAAACCACTATTGCTGAAATTGAAAAAGACATTACTAGATTGCAAACCATAACAGATAGATTTTCAAAAATTGGTTCTGAACCCATACTCGAGGAAAGAAATATTGTGGAAGAAACTGAGCTATCGTTTGACTATTTGAAATCGAGATTTTCGAAACAAGTGGAGTTTTCCTTTAAAGCTCCTCAAAAACCTATTATGGTTTCGCTTAATCCGGCTTTACACAGTTGGACTATAGAAAATTTAGTAAAAAATGCTATTGATGCTATGAGAGGAAAAGGAACTTTAGCTATGGTTATTGAACAAGACAGTCACACTGTTAAAATCTTGGTAACTGATAGCGGAAAAGGTATTCCAAAAAAGGAGTTCAACCACATTTTTGAACCTGGATTTACCACAAAAAAACGTGGCTGGGGCTTAGGTTTGTCGCTAACCAAAAGAATTGTAGAAGAATACCACAAAGGAAAAATAAAAGTCATGCACTCTGAAATAGGCAAAGGAACAACTATGCAAGTTTCTTTTAAAAAGGCATAAAAAAAATCTCGATACATCGAGATTTTTAGTTTTATAAATTACTTTGAATGGCCTTCGCAAAAACCCGATAGTGCTTATTTTTATTGTATTGAAAAGATTTGAATTAAAATAAATCAATTTGTCAATGACAATTTATATTATATTTGAATGACTAATATTAACTGTAACTTAAACAAATGAATAAATATTTAAATTTTATATTAATTATCTTAACGTTAGCTTCTTGTAAAGAAAACCCTAAAATCAATGAACTGAAAGATTCCTATAAAAGGCAAAAAGAAAATCTTGATTTAAAAGGGAAAACTGATTCTTTCGATTCTGTTAATAATATTTATTCAAATTATAAATATTGTGTTGCTTATGATGCTCCAAAAAATTGGATTAGAGATAATGGAGTTTCTGAACATACTATTCTAAGAACTTTTGACAAGGATAGTTCAATAGGAATTGTAATAAATGTAATTGAATCAAATTATAGTCCAAACAAAAATATTTGGGATATTTATGACGAAAATCCTATCCAACTAGAAAGTCAGTTTAAACAATTGATTCAGACTAGAATTAATTCTCAAATAAAAAAATATTCTGTTGAAAAAACCTTTATTAAAAACATACCGTCATTAAAAAGAAAATTTACTCATACTATAAAAGATTCAGATCTTGCATATGATAATGTGAATATAATTCAACAGTCTATAAGAGGTAAATATTTTTATACTTTTTCAATTTTTGTTCCAAAAATGTTTTACGACAATAACCCTGAACATTATGATAATCTATTTTTAAATCTATATTTCTTAAATTGCAATAATTTAAATTAGTAATTAAAACTTACTTTATGAAAGAAATTTACTTTGATTTGATGAATTCTTTTTTTGATTATGAAGGTAGAACTAATAGAAAAGAACTTTTAATTTTTATATTATTTAATATAATTTTATTTCCTATAGTTGTTTTTTTATTTTTTTGGTTCTTATTGTTTATGCTTCAATTAATGTCAAATGGAAAACTATATGAAATAACTAGTACTATTCTTTGGATGGCCTATTTTTTTGGACTTATTTATTTACTAATTGGTTTTGTAGCTATATTAATCAGAAGGCTACATGATAGTGCTCGAAGTGGGAAAAACCTTTTTTTTTCTTTTATCCCTGGAGGTATATTTTATGTAATTATACTACTTTGCTCACCTAGTAAAGATGAAAGTAATAATTATAATATTTGATGATTTAAAATAATTATATTAACACAAATATCCCAGATTTGTTATCCCTAATGTAACCAATTTAATCTGATAGCAGTAAGGATTTGAAATATGTGTTAAAACAACTTGACTATTCATTAAATATTGGACCTTATGGCCTTCGCCAATTTTTCAAACTCTTCTTTAGTTAAAATCGTTTTTCTTTGAAAGCGCATATCATCCATATCGTGAAGCGGAATTAAATGCACATGCGCATGTGGCACTTCTAAACCAACTACTGCTAGGCCAATTCTTTTGCATGGAACAGTTTTCTCCAAAGCTTTGGCCACTTTCCTTGAAAATTTCATCAATCCTAGATACAATTCTTCTTCCATGTCAAAAATCTTATCGATTTCTTGTTTTGGAATACAAAGTGTATGTCCTTTTGCATTGGGGTTTACATCTAAAAAAGCCAAGTAGTTTTCGTCTTCAGCAATTTTGTAACAAGGAATTTCTCCATTGATTATTTTGGTAAAAATAGAACTCATTCTTTCGTTTTTAAAAACAACTGAACACTAGAAACTGAACACTAAATACTAATTAATTAGTCTCTAGAGATTTCTAAAATTTCGAAATTTAATTTTCCATTGGGAACGCTGATTTCTGCAATTTCACCCACTTTTTTCCCTAATAATCCTTTACCAATTGGAGAACTCACGGATATCTTTCCAGTTTTTAAATCGGCTTCGCTTTCGGCCACTAAAGTATATTTTAACTCCATTCCGTTAGCTTGATTTTTAATTTTCACATTAGATAAGACCAATGCTTTGGAAACATCAAGTTGTGACTCGTCAATCAATCTGGCGTTTGAATATACTTCTTCCATTTTGGAAATTCTCATTTCTAACATGCCTTGTGCTTCTTTGGCAGCGTCATATTCTGCGTTCTCTGACAAGTCACCTTTATCTCTTGCTTCAGCAATTGCTTGCGAAGCTTTTGGTCTTTCTATACTTTTAAGTTGATCTAATTCTTCTCTTAATTTTTTTAATCCTTCTGCTGTGTAATAAGATACTGTACTCATAATTTCATCATTTATATAAATAGAAAAAATCCCATCGCAACGGGATTTCTTTTTGCAAAGATATTATTTTTTAATTTATTTCAAATTTGTTTGCGTTTTAACATATGTCAAAGTTAATTAAATTAAATTTGTTAAACCATAGTAATTCAAATAAATTTATATGTATAAAATTTTTATTTTATTGTTAGTATTGCCATTTGTCTTAGGTTGTGACACGGGAAGTATTAATAATAATCCTAATATTCCTAATTATTCTGTTAATCTTCAAATAAATTTGAGTTTACCTGATTATAGTCATCTGCAGTTTGCCAGCAATCATATTGTAGATTATTCTCAAGGTGCCAGAGGAATTGTGGTTTTCAACGCTGGAAATAATTATGTCGCTTTTGATTTAGCTTGCCCAAATCAAACTTATAGCACTTGTGCCACACCAATGACTATAAATGGCATAAATGCCACTTGTAGTTGTGATAGCACTGTTTACAATTTGTTCTCAGGACAAAGTCCAGGACAGCAATATCCTATGAAACAATATCGTGTAGATGTTAACGGAGGATATTTATATGTTACCAATTAAAATTTCAAAGTTACTCCTGCTAAGAAATTAATTCCAGCTTGAGGATAATAATAAGGATAAACATCATACATGTAACCATTTGAAACATATTGTTTGTCTAATATATTATTCACCAAGCCTGTCAAAACAATGGATTTAAAAACCGATTTAGCTTTGATTTCGTATGCAATATTGAAATCGTTTACAAGGTAATCTACCAACTTAGCGGCAGGCAACTCTATGTTATTCATGAATTGTTCCCCCACATATTTTGAAAGCCAAGCAACTTGCAAACTTTCTGTTGGTTTATAAACTAAAATATTACCTGCAATTACTGATGGAGAATAGGCAATGTCTTTTGTGCCAACATTTGCTCCAGCTACTTTTAAATCGACATTACTGTTTTGGCTTAAAGTAAAATTAGGACGAATGATAATTTTTTTTGTAAAAGCAATAATCGCATCAACCTCAAGGCCTAAACGGTAACTTTTTTCACTATTAGAACGTATCGGATTGCCAACATTGTCTAGGTTTCCTGTCAGAATTAATTGGTCTTTATAGGCCATATAATAGATGTTAGTATTGATTTTGATTTTCTCTGAAACATATCGCCAACCCAATTCATAGTCATCTAGTTTTTCAGATTTTACATTTCCACCTTCATAATCGGTTCGATTGGGTTCACGATTAGCTTTAGCATAGGAGAAATAGAAAATATTTTTAGCATTAAAACTGTAATTCATCCCCGCTTTTGGATTAAAGAAGTTAAACGTGTCATTAACTAAAGTTGGTTGGATACCATCGGCTTTATAATTTACATTTCGGTATTGTAAATCACCATATAGACTTATTTTATCTGTAACTTGATAATTGACTTTAGCAAAAATATTGCCATCTGTTTTTGTGGCAACATCATTATAGTAATTATCTCCCAATTCGCTAGAAGAAGCATATCGTGCCCAAATTACTTTACCAAAATGCTTTCCTTTATAGTTGTTCCAACCGCCACCAATAATAATGTCCAACTTATCTTTCTTGTAATTAGCAGAGAAAGTTGTTCCATAAAAATCATTATCTAACCATTTTTGACGAATTAAATCTGTAGTGTTGATGATTGTAGCCTCAATAAGAATAGGTGTTAAACCATAATCAGCAAAATTCTGTGCATTTTGATATTCTTCATAATACCCTTTTCCTTTGGTATAATGCAAAGCCATGTTACTACTCCAGTTTTCTGAAAGTCTTTCATTCCAATGTAATTGATAATGATCTTGCTGATAATTATCGGTTTGATTGTCGTAATAACGAGTATCGCCATTAACATCCGTAAACATTCCAGCGTAATTAAAGGTTCTTTCATTGTTTAATGTTTCACCATCAACACCGTACCAAGATTGATAGGTTTTTTCTTTTCCACCAAAAACTAAGGCTTTGATTAAAGTAGTTTTACCCACATAGGTGACTTGCAAAAAATAAGATTTTAAATCAGATGAAGCTCTATCAATATATCCTTGCGAGTCAATATTGGATAATCTTCCTGCCAATTCAAAACCTCGTGTTAAATTTTTTTCAGCATGATTATTTAAAAGTCCTGAACTAAATTTCACAGTATGCTTTCTAGTGGTAAAACTTCCGGCAGCATTAGAAATTTCGCCAGTGGCTTCATTTGAAAAACTATCGGTCAGTAAGTTCAAACTTGCCCCAAAAGCTCCAGCACCATTGGTTGAAGTTCCCACACCGCGTTGTAATTGCAAACTCTCCACCGAAGAAGCAAAATCGGGCATGTTTACCCAATAGGTTCCGCTGCTTTCTGCATCATTATATGGAATGCCGTTGATGGTTATGTTCACGCGTGTAGCATCACTACCACGAACACGAATTCCTGTGTAGCCCACACCATTTCCAGCATCGGAAGTAGTGACTACCGATGGCATATAATTCATCAGGATGGGAATATCTTGACCAAGATTTCTGAGTTTAATTTCTTTTCTGTCTAGATTAGTAAACGAAACTGGTGTTTTTGTTGTCACACGAACCGCAGATACCAAAACCTCATCGAGTAGGTTGACTTTGGTGGTGTCTTTTACTTTTTCTTGAGAAAAGGAGAAGAAAGAAGAAAGAAGAAAGAGAAAATAAAAGACTTTCTTGCTTCTGTTGTTTAATAAGGTTTTCATTCGTAAAAAATGTTACGAATAAAAAGAGGTAATTATTCTTTGGTTAAAAATTAAATTGATACTCTTGCAAAGCGTAAAAAAAGGCCAGCGGCGCCTGCTGGCTCTTTCGCTAAAAATGTTCACCGAACATTTTCTTAACGCTCAGCCCTCCCTAAACAGCATTACCTGTTCTAGGTTCATTGGGTATAATCTCAGCTCGTAATTTAGAGCACCCCTTTTGAGACAAGGCAAAGATATAACTCTTTATTATAATTATCAAAGTAATTATTTTGAAATTAAAAATCAGGTTTTCTCCTGTTTTGTTTGATTTCTGAAAGATTACGTTTGGCTTTGATTCTTTTTTCGATGACGGAACGAGGAATTTTGGTAGCTTTTCTTTTCTTTGGAACCATCAAACCATTTTTTAGTAATTCCAAAAAACGTTTAATGATTATATCTTTATTTCTTAGTTGGCTTCTATCTTCATCGCAGTTTAAAATCAATACTTTTTCGGAAGATAATTTTGAATCTAATTTGGTTTTTAGCAACTCTCTTTCTTCTTCAGATAATGCTTTAGAATTATTTAGATTAAACGTCAATACCACTTTGGAAGACACTTTGTTGACATTTTGTCCTCCAGCACCTGAACTTCTAACGGCTTTGAACTGAAGTTCTGAGAGAAGTATATCAGTTTTCATACTTTGGTTGATGTGCTGGTTTGAGCAAATCATTTACTGTCTTCACTGGGTTGAAAGTAATCAGTGGCACTTCGACAAAAACAGTTATCCATTTTGCCATAGCACCATTCCACAAACCTGGCAATTCATAACTTTTTAATTCTTTGCCTTTGTTGTTTTTGTGCACAATAAATCCTGAGCTATGATCGATAAATTCAGTTAAATCAAACTTTTCACCTTTGTAATTTTTGGTAGCACATACTAAATCTACCGGATTAAAATGGGTAGCTTTCGCCAAGATTTCTACTTGTTCAGGATTTTGAGTATCCACTTGAGAACTTTCCACTATTTGCAGTGATACATTTCCTTTGGCACTTTTTACCCAAAATGGCCCACCGCCAGGTTCACCTTCATTTTTAACCATACCACAAACTCGAATTGGTCGGTTTAGTTTGGTTTTTATATAATCCATTTTACCTTCTAGAGTGTATTTATAAAAATCATCTAAAACATCAATATTCAATTTGTTTTGCATAAAATCAATTGTTGCTTGGATTGTAGTTTCATTAATATCTTGATTATCAATGACGGTTAAGATCTCGAAAACTTTTTGTTGAAATTCCAATAAAATACCAGCTAATCCTTTTTTATAAAGTGTTATATCTTCGATATGGTTTTGAATAACGTTATCTATATTTTTAACAAAAATAATATCGGAATCAAGAGTATTCAAATTATTAATTAAAGCTCCATGTCCGCCAGGACGAAAAACCAATTCGCTTTTTTCATTTCTAAAAGGTTTATTTTGCATATCAACGGCAATAGTGTCAGTGCTTTTGTCTTGATAGGAAAATCCAATATTGAGTTTGGTATTGGATTCATTTTCTACTTTTTCTTTAACATCATCAACAATTTTTTGAAATAAATTTTCATGATGTTCCGAAACGGTAAAATGCAAATTAGATACCTTATTGGATTCGGCATAAAAAACACATTCGTTAAGGTGTTCTTCTAACGGTGTGGCAATATGAGTATCGTATTTATGAAAATTTAAAGCTCCTTTTGGTTTATTAGCAAAATCAAAATGTTCGGCAGCCAACATGGTTTTAATGAAATGATAGCTTTTTTCGTGACTTTCTAGAGAATAATAATTGTCAACTAAACTTTTTACTTTAGATTTTACTTCTTCGTAAAATGGAAATTTTTCAATTCCGGCTAAAAAAATGGATAAGTTTCTATCTTTTTTTCTATTAATGTAAGCGTTTATAGTTTCATTTTCTATATCAAATTCATTTAAAAATTCATTCAAAAACTTAAACATTCTCGTGGCAGCTCCAGAAGCTGGAACAAACTTTTTAAGTTTTAAATTTGAGTTCTTTGAATCGAAATGGTTAGCAAATTTTTGAAATTCCTCTTTGGATAATTTTAAAATTCCATTATTGATGGTAGCCGGTTTTTCTAGATATATTTTAGGAATTCCAGATTGAAATAACAATAATTCGCTTTCAATTTTATATAATGAAATACCATGAACTTTGATTTGTTCAAAATCGGAAGCGTTAAAACCATGTTTTTTTGCTAGACTGTCTTTTCTTTTACTATTCTCTTCCATTCTAAAAAGCCATAAATGGCAATAATTGTAAAAATTAAATATTGGATACTCGTGAATGAATATCCTTTGACAAAATACATTGGTATGGAAATGATATCACCAATAATCCATAAAATCCAATTCTCAATTTTTCGTCGTGCCATGAGCCACATTCCAACGAAAAAAATTCCTGTGACCACAGTATCAACGTATGATGTCCAATGGGTAAATTTATCAAAAAATGTGTAAACCGACACTACAAATAGAATTGTTAACACAAAAATGATGAATGACCATTTCTTTTCTGAAAAAGTCATTCGGGAAATGGGATATTCAACTACATTCTCTTTCTTACGTGTCCAATGGTACCAACCATAAACGCTCATGACCACATAATAAAAGTTAATCATCATATCACCGAGTAAAGTCCATTTCCAAAGCAAATAAACATAAATAGCTGTGTTGATAATGCCTGTTGGAAAAACCAAAATATTATCTTTTTTGGCAAACCAAACGCTTAATAACCCGAAAATAATCGCAGTAATTTCCAAGACAATCTCATGGATTGGATAGTTTCTATATTGAGAAAATAGGAATTCAAGCATTAGTCAAAAAAGTTTATGTCATTTTCAAAAGCGGTACCTATGACCACCATATCAGCGCCATTTTCAAATGCTTCGTCTATTTGTTTTTTGGAACGAATACCACCGCCAACAATCAAAGGAATTGAAATTCTTTTTGAAACAGAAGAAATCATTTCCAAAGGAATAGCTTTTTGAGCGCCGCTTCCCGCTTCGAGGTAAATTAGTTTATTGCCAATCATTTCTCCTGCTTTGGCCGTTTGGGAAACGTAATCGTCATTATTTCTATCTAAAGGTTTGGTTTTACTAACTCTTTCTACAGCTGTTTCGCCACCACTTTCAATAAGAATATAACCCGTGGAAATAATTTCTAAATTTGTTTTTTCTAAAATTGGAACGGCTTCAATTTGATGTTCAATTAAATAATCAGGATTTCTTCCCGAGAGTAATTGTAGAAATAAAATACCATCCGCTTCAACAGAGATTTGGGAAGAATGACCAGGAAAAAGTAAAATTGGCAAACTTGTTTTACTTTTTATTGCAATTATTAATTCATTTAAATGGTTGCCTTCAAAAGAACTTCCACCAACCAAAATATGTGTTGCAGGCGATTTGTTTATTTTTGAAACTAATTCAGGCATTTTATCAAAATCCAATTTATCTGGATCCAGTAGAATGGCTAAAAGCTTTATAAACCGAAATTTTGCACTAAGAATATTGTTGTAGATATCTTTCATTACTTCTTTTCACCCGAGGCTAAGCCGAACGGAACGGAGTTAAACGCACATACAAAAACATACTCTTCGATGAAATCAAAGACAATATCAAAATACTCTATGCTATTATTAAATCGCAATTCGACTATACATTTTTTATCTACTAAAACAAAATCTTGCTCAAAAATATGATCTTTAAAGCTTATGCCTATTACATTTTTGATTTTAAAAATCGATTCTTTGATTCCCCATATAACAGTTGCTTTTTGAATCTTTTCCTCATTTGATAAATATTCAAGATGTGAAATCTCCATAAAACGAGGTGCTATTTTTAAAGTTTTTTCTTTTACTATTTCTAAATCAATACCGATACTATTTTCGCTAATTGTTATTGCTGAAAAATTATGGGAATGTGAAATAGAGATATGTTTTGGGCTGGAGGATGGAAGATGGAAGTTACTTCCCGCTTCCCGTTTCCCGCTTCCCGCTTCTCTCAAATGCGGTTTGCCAAAATCATCATAATACAAATCAAAGTCACTATACCCAGCTTCCATTAATAATCTTCTCACACTCAAAAATCCTTTTTGATGGCTTTCAGATTTCATGCCTTCTAGTCTTGCCAGTGAATCATCTCTTAATACCACACTTCGAAACAATTCATCAAAAGTCTCGGTGATTTTCCAAAGAAAAACTTGAGTATAACTATTTAATGAAATAATTTTGAATAATGGCATGGGTAAATTAAAATTATCTGTTTGTATTTCAGAAAATTAAGTGACTAAACAATTCACAAAAAAACAAAAAACCTTTTTTTAATTCTTTTCTATTATGTAGCTTTGCACCGAAATAAAAAAAACAAATATACATAATAGATGAGTACACAAACATTACCATTTGTAGCTTATAAAGTTAAAGATATTAACTTGGCAGCTTGGGGAAGAAAAGAAATTGAATTAGCAGAAGCCGAAATGCCAGGATTAATGGCGCTTCGTGCTGAATATGGCGCTAGTCAACCTTTAAAAGGAGCACGCATTGCTGGATGTCTTCACATGACAATCCAAACGGCTGTTTTGATTGAAACATTAATTGCTCTTGGAGCGGAGGTTACTTGGTCATCTTGTAATATTTTTTCTACTCAAGATCAAGCTGCTGCGGCTATAGCTGCTGCAGGAATTCAAGTATATGCTTGGAAAGGTTTAGACGAAGAATCTTTTGATTGGTGTATCGAACAAACTTTATTCTTTGGCGAAGACCGTCAGCCATTAAACATGATTCTTGATGATGGTGGAGATTTAACCAACATGGTTTTCGACCGTTACCCTGAATTGATTCCTGGAATTAAAGGGTTATCTGAAGAAACTACAACAGGAGTTCACCGTTTGTACGAAAGAATGAAAAACGGAACTTTATACATGCCAGCCATCAATGTTAATGATTCAGTCACAAAATCAAAATTTGATAACAAATACGGTTGTAAAGAATCGGCTGTAGATGCAGTTCGTCGTGCTACTGATATTATGTTAGCTGGAAAAAGAGTTATTGTTTGTGGTTATGGTGATGTTGGAAAAGGAACTGCGGCTTCTTTCCGTGGTGCTGGTTCTATTGTAACCGTTACTGAAATTGATCCAATCTGTGCTTTACAAGCAGCTATGGACGGTTTTGAAGTGAAAAAATTAAATACCGTTATCGCTACAGCTGATATTATCATCACCACTACTGGAAATAAAGATATCGTTTTGGGTTCTCACTTTGAGCAAATGAAAGACAAAACTATCGTTTGTAACATTGGTCACTTTGACAACGAAATTGATATGGCTTGGTTGAACAAAAACCACGGAGCTTCTAAAGTAGAAATTAAACCACAAGTAGATAAATATACTATCGCAGGAAAAGACATCCTTATCTTGGCTGAAGGTCGTTTGGTAAACTTAGGTTGTGCTACAGGTCACCCAAGTTTTGTAATGAGTAATTCATTTACTAACCAAACATTGGCGCAATTAGAATTGTGGAATAACAGTGCGGCATACAAAAACGAAGTTTATATGTTACCGAAACATTTAGATGAAAAAGTAGCGATGTTACACTTAGCAAAATTAGGTGTTGAATTAGAAACCTTACGCACAGACCAAGCTGATTATATTGGTGTTGACGTTAAAGGTCCATTCAAGCCAGAGTATTACAGATACTAACAAAAGACCTAGTACTAAACACAAAGTACGAAGTTTTTAAGATAAAACCCCTTGCCTTACTGAATTTAGTTCACTTTAAAGGCAAGGGGTTTTAATATAGAAATAATCCCATTCTCAATAAGCGCTGATTATAATGAAAATCTTCGAAGAAGTACTGTTGAAAACAGGAATATGGAATCCAAAAAACAACAGGGTTACTAGCTAAATAAAATAATTTGAATCTGAAACGAGTTCAGATTAAAAACAAAAAACCAGTTCATAACAATGAACTGGTTTTATATGATAATGAGAGTTGTTCTTATGCTTCGAATGGAAGGATAGAAACAAAAGATTTGTTTTCTCCTTTTTTCTGAAATTTCACAATTCCATCAACTTTTGCATGTAAGGTATGATCTTTACCCATGTAAACGTTTTCTCCTGGATTGTGTTTAGAACCTCTTTGTCTAACGATGATATTTCCAGCTATGGCTGCTTGACCACCATAAATCTTAACGCCTAAACGTTTGGATTCTGATTCTCTACCATTCTTAGAACTACCGACACCTTTCTTGTGAGCCATGACGTATAAGTTTTAAATATTAAATGTTATCTTCAGTTGCAGTAGCATCAGTTTTTTTTACTTTAGTAGCTTTTGGCGCTTTTGGCGCTGCTACTTTTACTGCTTTTTCTACTTTTTCTGCTTTTTCTACTTTAGGTTCTGCTGTTACTTTCTCAGCTTTAACCGCTTTTTTTGCACTGGTTGCGCTAATCCCTTCAATCAGAATTTGAGTGAAAGATTGTCTGTGCCCATTTCTTTTCTTGTAACCTTTTCTTCTTTTCTTTTTGAAAACGATTACTTTGTCTCCTTTTAAGTGTTGTAACACTTTGGCTTCTACTGAAGCACCTTCTATAGCTGGGGCGCCTAAAGTAATGTTTCCATTATCATCTAATAAAAGAACTTTGTCAAAAGAAACTTTTGAACCTTCTTCATTAGCTAAACGGTGAACATAAACCTTTAAGTCTTTGCTTACTTTAAATTGTTGCCCTGCTATCTCTACGATTGCGTACATAACAATGATGTTTAATTAATTTTTTAAGTGTGCAAATATACTACTATTTGTTTCACACGCAACACTTTCCTAAAAAAAGTTTGTAACTGCTTTTTAAGAAATTTGAAAGTGTGGAAGATATTTTTTTTAATTCTTATAAATTCAAAGAAAAAAAAAGTACTTTTGATGTAACAAATCAAATGGTTGGACTACTAACCTACGTAATCAACGAAAAAATTTCAATTTTTTATGAAAAAATCACTAATCGCTTTAAGTTCAATGCTTATGCTTGGAGGAATGGCTCATGCCCAAAAGGTAGCTTTTGAGGAATATGATTTGCCAAACGGGTTGCACGTTATTTTACACAACGATCCGTCTGCGCCAGTTGTAATTACCTCAGTAATGTATCATGTAGGTTCAAAAGACGAAAACCCAGAAAGAACAGGTTTTGCTCACTTTTTTGAACATTTATTATTCGAAGGAACAGAAAACATCAAAAGAGGTGAATGGATGAAAACAGTAACTTCTAATGGAGGAACTAATAATGCCAATACCTCTGAAGATAGAACTTATTATTTCGAAGTTTTCCCATCAAACAATACCGAATTAGGTTTATGGATGGAGTCTGAACGTTTAATGCATCCAGTAATTAACCAAATTGGCGTAGATACCCAAAACGAAGTTGTAAAAGAAGAAAAAAGACTTCGTGTAGACAATCAGCCTTATGGTCAATTGATTGCTGAAGTAAAGAAAAACATGTTCAAAGTGCACCCATACCGTTGGGCGACTATTGGCTCCATGGCTCACTTAGACGCTTCAAAACTTGAAGAATTTCAAGCTTTCAACAAAAAATTCTATTCGCCTAACAATGCTGTTTTGGTAGTAGCCGGGCAAATTGACGTAGCTCAAACTAAAGCTTGGATTGAAAAATATTTTGGTCCAATTCCAAGGGGAGTAGAATTGAAAAAAGAAACTTTTGTTGAAGCACCAATTACAGAAACTATTCATGCTTCTTTTGAAGATTCAAACATCCAAAAACCAATGGTGGTTGCTGCCTACAGAACGCCATCAATGAAAACTCGTGACGCTAGAATTTTAGATATGATTTCTACTTATTTAAGTGAAGGAAAAAGTTCGAAATTGTATAAAAAAATTGTTGACGATAAAAAAATGGCCCTACAAATTGGCGCATTCAATTATAGCCAAGAAGACTATGGTCAATATATTCTTTATGGAATGCCTCAAGGCGAAAACACTTCAGCTGATTTAGTCAGAGAAATTGATGAAGAAATTGTGAAACTACAAACTGATTTGATTTCTGAGAAAGATTTTCAAAAATTACAAAACATCAACGAAAACAATTATGTAGACAACAATGCAAGTGTTGAGGGTGTTGCAGAAAATTTGGCGACATACTATTTATTGTATGGCGATGTAAATCTAATCAATACCGAAATTGATATGTATCGTTCTATCACTCGTGAAGAAATTAGAGCTGTGGCAAAAAAATTCTTAAATCCTAATCAACGTTTAATCCTTGATTACGTTGCTGCAAAAGACAAAGCTGACTCGAACGTAGGTGAACAGGCGAAGCAAAACAAATAAACTTAAGAAAATGAAAAAATCAATTATAGTAGTATCAAGCTTGTTTTTAACTTTTATTATGCAAGCACAAGACAGAACTCAACCGAAGCCAGGTCCAGCACCATCAATAAACATAAAAAAACCAGAAACTTTTTCGTTGCCAAACGGTTTAAAAGTTTTAGTAGTTGAAAACCATAAACTTCCAAGGGTTTCATTTAATTTAAGTATAGACAATACTCCCTATGCTGAAGGAGATAAAAAAGGTGTTGATGATTTAACAAGTAGCCTGATCGGAAACGGTTCAACAAAAACATCTAAAGATGCTTTCAATGAAGAAATCGATTTTCTAGGAGCAAACATAAACTTCTTTTCGTCTGGCGCATATGCAAGCGGATTGTCAAAATATGCTTCAAGAATACTAGAATTAATGGCAGAAGGTGCTTTGTCGCCAAACTTTACTCAAGAAGAATTTGACAAAGAAAAAGATAAATTAATAGAAGGCTTAAAAACACAAGAAAAAAGTGTTACAGCAGTAGCAGGTAGAGTTGAAAACGTTTTAGCTTATGGTAAAAGTCATCCATCTGGT
>CALPPS020000053.1 GCA_943325515.2 Flavobacterium psychrophilum | reverse complement strand
GATTTCCTCCTAATGTAATATTTGCCATTTGATTATTTTTTTTAAGTGTCAAAAGTAGTAAAAATAATTAGGACTTGTGTTTCCTATTTATCATTTTTAGATTTAACACAAAAGGAAAAAGAAAACTACAAAAATTTGGTTTATTATATTTTATTATCGTAATATTGCAATATAATAATAAATTAACAAAATGGGAGCCTCAAAATCAGAATCATTTTCAATAGCAAATAACGAAATGGCAACTTTATTTAAAGCATTATCACATCCAGCTCGAATAGCAATTCTAGACTATTTACTCAAAGTAGATACCTGCATTTGTGGAGATATTGTTAACGAATTACCATTAGCGCAGCCAACTATTTCTCAGCATTTGAAGGAACTTAAAAATGCAAATATTATCACAGGAAATATAGAAGGAACTGCGATTTGCTATTGTATTAATCCAGAAACTATTGATAAAATTCAACATCATTTTTCTGCGATTACTCATAAACTAGAAAGCAAGTGTTGTTAAAAGTTTAAAAATATAAAAACTAGTAGATAAACTAATTAATTAAAATTGTTGCCAATGAAGTCTTTTTTACTAAAATATAAAAAGCCAATAGTTATCACCATCGGAATAACTATTTTAAACCTCACTCATGGTTTTGACTCTAGATTCACAATCATTAATTTATTATGGCTTTTGGTATGAAAAATATACTAGTACTCTGTACGGGCAATAGTTGCCGAAGTCAAATTGCACATGGCTATTTATCCTATTTTACTAATCCAGAAAGCGTAACAGTCTATTCAGCCGGAATTGAGACCCATGGTGTTAATCCTAAAGCTATACTGATTATGCAAGAAGATGGTTTAGATATTTCACATCATACCTCAAACAATGTAGAGGAATACAATAATATAGCCTTTGATTACGTTATTACGGTTTGTGACCATGCAAAAGAGCGCTGTCCTTTTTTTCCAACTAATGCCAAACTATTTCATTTTAATTTTACTGATCCTGCTAAAGCAACAGGAACAGATGATGAAATTATGGCTGAATTCAGAAAAGTGAGAGAACAAATTAAAAACTATTGCCAGCTATTTGTTAGAGACAATAATTTATAAAAAAAGTCCTAATTACTTAGGACTTTTTTTAGGTGTATCGTGCTTGTAAATTTACACGTGTAATGCTCTATTGTCAGTTGCAGCTAAAGCAGCTTCCTTAATTGCTTCAGCAAATGTTGGATGTGCATGTGACATTCTCGAAATATCTTCTGCTGATGCTCTAAATTCCATTGCTGTTACGGCTTCTGCAATCAAGTCAGCACATCGAGCACCAATCATGTGAACGCCTAATACTTCATCCGTTGTTGCATCGGCTAGTATTTTTACAAAACCATCTGTATCACCACCAGCACGAGCTCTTCCTAATGCTTTGAAAGGGAAACTTCCTGCTTTGTAGGCAATACCAGCTTCTTTTAATTGCTCTTCTGTTTTACCAACTGCGGCAACCTCTGGCCATGTATATACCACACCTGGAATTAAATTATAATCGATATGTGGTTTTTGACCTGCTATGATTTCAGCTACCATGACACCTTCTTCTTCCGCTTTATGAGCTAGCATGGCACCACGAACTACATCGCCAATGGCATAAATGTTTGGTACATTAGTTTGCAAATGGTCATTCACTTCAACCATGCCTCTGTCAGTAATGGTGACGCCCGCTTTATCTGCGTTTAATCCTTCAGTGTAAGGACGACGACCAACCGACACTAAGGCGTAATCGCCTTCGAGCGTTATAATTTCTCCTTTGGCATTTTCGGCTTGAACAGTTACTGATTTTCCTTCTCTATCAACAGATTTTACTTTGTGAGAAGTATAAAACTTCATGCCTTGTTTCTTGAATACTTTGGTTAATTCTTTTGACAAACTAGAATCCATTCCAGGTATAATTCTATCCATGAATTCAACTACCGATACTTGTGCACCCAATCTTAAATAGACTTGTCCTAATTCAATCCCAATGACGCCTCCACCAATAATTACTAAATGTTTAGGAACTTCAGGCAATTTCAAGGCTTCTGTAGAAGTAATAATTCTTTCTTTATCTAATTTTATAAAAGGCAAATTCGAAGGTTTAGAGCCCGTAGCGATAATAATGTTTTTTCCTTCTATGGTTTCTGAAGTACCATCGGTTTTAGCGATTGCCACATGTGTTGCATCTACAAAAGAGCCCAAGCCATTATAAACAGTAACATTGTTTTTGTCCATTAGAAATTTAACCCCGCCACTAGTTTGGTCAACCACTGCTTGTTTGCGAGCAATCATTTTTTCTAAATTCACTTTTACTTCGGCAGTAACTTCTATACCATGGTCAGCAAAGTGTTGTAGTTCTTCATAATGATGGGAAGAAGCCAATAATGCTTTTGAAGGTATACAACCTACATTTAAGCATGTACCTCCTAAAGTAGAATATTTTTCAATGATAGCGGTTTTGAAACCTAATTGAGCACAACGAATAGCTGAAACATATCCGCCTGGACCCGAACCTATAATGACAACGTCAAATGAACTCATAGTATTGTTAGTGGTTTATTGTTCGTAGTTTTTTATTTTTGCGTCACAAAACTACATTTTTTATTTTATTTAAAAACGAAATAATTTACTTAAAAAAACATCATACTTTTCTTCTCACTAATTTCCCTTTTTTCTAGTATTTTGAATTAAATTAAAATATTTTACAAAAGTTAATTAAACCTTTTTATCTTTTATTTGTCTATTACAAAATCAAAATAAAATTTATATGCTTAAATTTCAATTTTCAATCTCATTCCATGTTTTTATTTTTTTATTAGGGTTTGGAGTTTTTAACACTTCCTATTCTCAAGAAAAATCTATAATTTTAGGTAGACCAACCGCCACATCGGTTACTGCAAGTGTACTATTTGATCAAAATGTAGTTTATTATTTTGAGTATGGAACTCAATCAGGAAATTATTCTAGTACGACTAGTAATTATAATAATGTACTAAATGTACCTGACGAGATAGACCTCACAAACTTACTTCCTAATGCACAATATTATTATAGAATACAATATAAATTAATTGGTGCAGCAAGTTACACTACAACTCCTGAATATAAATTTCATACTCAAAGAGCGCCAGGTGAAAACTTCACTTTTACTGTGGAATCAGATGAGCATTTATATGACATAAAAGGAAATCGAAGCATGTATCAAGTTACTTTAGCCAATGAGGCTGCAGACAATCCTGATTTTATGCTTTCTTTAGGCGATATTTTTGGTGACGATCATTCACCGCTTACCACCACGAGTTCCGATATGGATGCTTTGCATAAAGATTACAGACAGTATTTAGGTCAAATTTGTCATTCGATTCCTTTTTATGTTTGCTTAGGTAATCATGAAGGCGAAAATGATTATTATTTGAATCAAACTCCGCCAAATAATATTGGAATATGGGGTACACAATGGAGAAAATACTATTATCCAAATCCTTTTCCTAATAGTTTTTATAGTGGAAATACAGTTACAGAAAATTATGGTATAGGTACTCCTGAGAATTATTATGCATGGACTTGGGGTGATGCTTTATTTGTAGTTTTAGATGTTTACAGAACAGAAATTGCGCCAGGATCAAGCCCTGCAGATCCAGGCAAACCTAATAATTGGGATTGGACATTGGGAAAAACGCAATACGATTGGATGAGAAGTGTATTAGAAAACAGTACAGCAAAACATAAATTTGTGTTTGCCCATCATTCAAGAGGACAAGGAAGAGGTGGTGTAGTATGGGCACCCGGATATGAATGGGGAGGAATGCAAAATAATCAGTACAAATTTGACCAATACCGTCCTGGATGGGGAAAACCAATTCAAAAAGTATTTGAAGATACTGGTGTAGATGTTTTCTTTCAAGGTCATGACCATATGTTTGCAAAAGAACAACTTAACGGAGTAGTCTATCAGGAAGTTCCAATGCCTAGCGATATTACCTATACCATTGGATATACTGCAAATGCGACAGCCTACACCGATCCTGCAGTCGACCCTACTTGTTCTAGGTTAGATGGTACAGGACACATCAGAGTTAATGTCACTCCAAATTGTGTCACTGTAGATTATGTAAAAGCATATATACCAGGAACTAATGGTTCAGCAGGACATAATAATGGTGAAATAGGCTATTCGTATACAATAGGTTCTTGCGATTTAGAGACCAATCAAACTCAACTTCAAAACGAATTTGTGGCTTATCCTAACCCAACTAATAACAATTTGTATCTTAATTTTAAAGATGATGCTTCAGCATTTTCTGGAGTAATAAGAAATACTTTAGGCCAAATTGTTTTAAAAGTAAATGCAAATGTAATTGATACTTCTATTCTAGTGAATGGTGTTTATTTTTTGGAGATAGAGGGTATCGCTACATCAAAAAAAATAATTGTTAAACATTAATAACTATAAGAACAATGAAAAAAATAGTAAATTGTGTCTTCTTAATTTTAAGTATAAATAGTTTTTCTCAAAACATAACACAAACAGAAATTGTTGGAAGACCCACCAATAATAGTATTACTATTCAAGCATTTTTTGATGCTAATGTTGAGGTTTCCATACAATATGGAACAATCACAGGAAATTATCCCTACAATACTCCATGGCAAAGTTTCATTGCAAACGAACCTGCCGAAGTTTTGATAGCAGGGCTTTTATCAGACACTAAATATTTTTATAAATTGAATTATAGAACCCCAGGTTCAATACAATCTACCGCAAGACCCGAACATTCATTTCATACTCAAAGACCCGCTGGAAGTACTTTTACATTTGTAGTTCAAGCTGATCCGCACATGGATGAGCAAAGTTCAATTCCTGTTTATGACAGATGTTTGCAAAATCAATTGGAAGATAACCCAGATTTTATGATTGATTTAGGTGATTTTTTAATGACCGATAAATTAAAAAGAACAAGTGTTACCCCAAATATTATTCCACACGACACAATTCCTTACCGATGCAAATTGTTGCGATCAAAATATGAAACTATTTGCCATACTGTCCCTTTGTTTATTGCTTTAGGAAATCACGAAGGAGAATCAGGTTGGAATTTAAACAATACAGCTGAAAACATTGCAGTTTGGGATACCAACGAACGTAAAAAATATTTTTTAAATCCTGCTCCCGATAGTTTTTATTCTGGGGATGCCACTAGTTATAATTTCGTTGGACAACGAGAAAGTTATTATTCTTGGACTTGGGGCGATGCTTTATTTATAGTAATTGATCCGTATTGGTTTACCTCTCCAAAACCAACAGCAACAACAGGTTGGCGCTGGACACTGGGAGCAGTACAGTACAATTGGTTAAAAGCAACATTAGAAAATAGTACAGCCAAATTTAAATTTGTCTTTTCACACCAAATAGTTGGTGGAGATCCTGATGGTCGAGGTGGAGTTGAATTCGCTAATTTATATGAATGGGGTGGAAATAATTTAGACGGAACACCGGGATTTGCGACCAATCGTCCTACATGGTACAAACCAATTAAAGATCTTTTAACTGAAAATAGAGTAACCACTTTCTTTCACGGTCACGATCATTTTTTTGGAAAACAAGAAAAAGACTGTTTGGTTTATCAAGAAACTCCACAGCCAAGTCATCCCAATTATACAAGTGCAAATTACGCTACAACATATGGTTATTTAGAAGGAACAATTCTGCCTAATTCAGGACACATTCGTGTTATAGTTAGTCCAGATGGAGTTCAAACAGAATATGTGCGAACTTATTTGCCTGCATCAGAAAATGCTACACGACACAATAAAGATGTTTCTGCAAGTTATTTTATTGGTGCTTCCAATTGCTATAATTTAAGTACCAATCCTTCAATGATATGGAATGCAAATTATAATGATGAAATTGTTTATCCCAATCCATTTTCTAAAGAAACAACTATTGAATTTTCATTAAACGAAACCGAAAAAGTTTCAATTTCAGTTTATAATGAGTTAGAGCAATTGATAAAAACGCTAGTAATGGAAAATTCTGTTAATCCGGGTAAATTTAAAGTAGTATGGGATGGGACCGATAATTCAGGTAGTGAAGCTGCAAACGGAATCTATTTATATTCTATTTCAAATCAAAATAAAGTTATAAAATCTGGAAAAATTATTTTAAAACGTTAAGTTTTAATCTACTTTGCGAGAATATTCTATATATTTCGTCTAAAAATAAAAATAGTACAATTATGAAAAAAATATTTCTACTACTAATTTGCCTACTAAGCAACTTTGTTTTTTCACACACTATCAATTATGATACTATTGTTCTAAGGCATTGGTCAATTCAAAAAGAACATAAATTTATTGATGGTACTTTTATGATGTTTAAAAACGATACGGTTTTTATTGAAGAGGCAAATAATAAAATTTCGAAAGTAGTTTTTACAGATTTATCCAAGGAAGATCAAGAATTTGTATCTAAAAAAAACAACTGGGTTAAAAAATTAAATACAATTGGACCCGAAAAAAAGAAGAGTATTCAAAGTGTTTTTAATTACAAATTTTGGATAATAGTTTTTTCATTACTGGCTTTTGGATATTATGTTTACACTATTTCAGATAGAAAAAAAATAAAATATTTATACCCAGTTTTGTTCCTTGGCGTAGTAATTTCATTTTATAGTTTTACTAAAAAAGCACTTACAACCACCGACCCAATATTTGTGAATTCAGCTTTTTTACCATTTATTCCCAATGTAGCTACTTCTTGGGATAATCCCAATGATCCCAATCCTTATTTTTATGTTGAAAGTAAAGGAATTCCAAATCATACGATGATGGTGGGCATCTCTAGTACAGGGTGGCAACAACAAGTGCCAATTCCACAATGTTATATTGGTACAAACCATTGGAGTATCCCTTTAAATCCTGTAGTTGCAAGTTCTCCTATTCCTATTGATGCTGTTCACTTTACCCGAGGTGCTATTGCCATAGCAGCTAATGGTGTACCTATTTTTAATTATCATACTAATACTGGTGTAGATTCTTTTACGGATGGACAATTAGACAATTATGGCGGCCATTGTGGTAGAGGCGATGATTATCATTATCATATTGCACCTTTGAAATTATACTCTGAGGGTCAAACTACCACCGATTTGCCTTGTGCATTCAGTTTTGACGGATTTGCTGTATATGGTACTGTAGAACCAGATGGTAGTCCTATGACACCTCTAGATCTTGATGGTACTAATGGGCACTATGGTAGTAATGGTATTTATCATTATCATGGAACAACTACAGCACCCTATATGATTGGAAAGTTTAAAGGGCAAGTAACTGAAGATGCTAACCATCAATTAATTCCGCAAGCTTTATCACATCCTGTTAGAAATGAAAATTGGACGCCTTTGAGTGGTGCATTGATTACATCATGCGTTGCAAATGCAAATAACAATGGATATAATGTTTCTTATACACTTAATGGAATATCTGGTTATGCAACTAATTTTAGTTGGAGTGGAACTGTTTACACTTTTAACTATGTAACTCCATCGGGTACTACAACAAAAACTTATAATGGTTTTTCTCAATGTACAGTCCCTCTAAACAGCAATGTTTTTTCATTAGATAAAGAAGTTATGGTCTATCCAAATCCTGCCACTGATATTTTAAATATTAAATTAGATACTACCAATTTAGAAAATGAAGTTAAAAATATTTCGGTTTATGATGTTAAAGGAAGTTTAATTTCTAAAACTTCAAAATTTGTTCCTGCTATGGATATTAAGAAATTAGCAACCGGAACCTATCTTGTCAAAATTCAATTTTCTCATACAGTTGTTACTAAAAAAATAGTAGTGAAGTAATTATGAAAACGCTACTATTTTTATTATGCGCTTCTACTTTTGCTTCCGCACAATATACAGGAACAGCCTCAGTCACTCAAGGATTAGCAACAACAACAGTATCCAATTTATATTCTTGTTCAGGGGGAAGAATTGCTGCTTTAGGAACTATAACTGCAACTAATAATACGGTTTGGACAGTTCCGGCAGTTACTAATTATACAAATGCTAGCTTTCCATTTGCCTCTGATTTAAATAATACTTGTAATGGGCATAATTATGCTAATGATGCTTCAGCACTAGCAGCATTAAACGGTTCTGATATAGTTACTATTGATGCAAATGGTGAAATAATAACAGCCTATATTTTTGCCGACAATTATTTTGAAATGTACATAAATGGAGTTCAAGTTGGTAAAGACAATGTACCTTTTACACAATTCAATTCAAATATTGTCAGATTTAAAGTTAATAGACCTTTCACAATTGCCATGTTATTAGTAGATTGGGAAGAACGCCTCGGTGTTGGAGGAGAAACTAATGGAGGATTTAATTACCATTGTGGTGATGGTGGCATGGTGGCGGTTTTTAAAGATGCCAACAATAACATAATTGCAAAAACAGGTTCCGATTGGAAAGCACAAACTTTTTATACAGCTCCAATAATGGACTTAACTTGTCCAACAGAAAATGGTTCATTACGTTTATCTGGAAATTGTAGTACTGCTGACAGCAATTCGGGTAATAATTATTATGGCTTACATTGGGCTCGACCTGCAAATTGGACACTAGCCACATTTGATGATAGTGCTTGGCCTGACGCAAGTCTCTATAATAATGCAGCAATAGGCGTTGACAACAAACCTGCTTATACCAATTTTACTAATATTTTTGATAATCCAACAAATGATGCACAGTTTATTTGGAGTACTAATGTTATTTTGGATAATGAGGTTATCGTTAGAAAAACAGTTCTTTCAAATTTATCTGTGAATGATAATGATTCGAAAATTGAACATATCAATATATATCCTAATCCTACAAAAAGTGAATTTCATTTAGAGGTTGATCCATCTATAAAAAATGAAATTCAATCCATAAAAATTTATAATCTATTGGGTGAACTAGTATTCAGTTCCCATAAGTATTTGGAAATAATTTCAACTTTAAATCTTTCCTCTGGAATGTATATCATAAAAGTTAATCTTCCAGAATTTGAAATGTCGAAAAAATTAATAATCGAATAAAATGAAAAAAATAATTTTTCTGTTACTGACTACTTTTTCTTTTGCTCAAAGTGTCACCAAAACTATAAACTTACTTCCAGATACTGGACAAAATACCAGTTATACCGCAACTTTAGGAGAAGATAATGATTATAACATTAATGTCCCTTCTTATACCGATAATGGAAACGGAACTATAACCGACAATGTAACGGGATTGATGTGGCAAAAACTGGATGGTGGTGAAATGACTTTTGAAAATGCTATTTCATATTGCGACAATTTAGATTTTGCTGGCTACTCTGATTGGAGATTACCAACGCCACTAGAGTCGTTTAGCATTATGAATCTTCAAAATTCAAACCCAGCAGTAAATACCATCTATTTCAAATCGCCAACTACTCCAGGTGCCGATTATTGGTGGACAAGCACAGTACAGTTTGGCGATGCTACTAAAGTTTGGTGTACCAATGCCGGTGGTGGAATAGGCAATAAACCAAAAGCAGAAACAGAAAGCGCCGGTGGCACTTATAAATATAATGCAAGAGCCGTGCGAACGGTTACTACTCCAACTACTGTTACAAATCATTTTACTGATAATGGTGACGGTACAATTACCGATAATTTAACACAGTTAGTATGGCAAAAAATCCCGAATGCTAATCTAGTAACTTGGGAAGAAGCCATAACTTATGCTGAAGGTTTAACTCTAGCAAATGCTTTAGATTGGAGATTGCCAAATATTAAAGAATTACAGTCAATTACTAATGAATTAACCACAAATCCTTCTGTTTTTGCTCCTTATTTTTCAAATTTAGGAGTTCATAATTATTGGTCTTCCACTACTTTAAAGCCTAATACACAAAACCCATCTAGTGCATGGTATTGGAATACTCAATTTGGCATTACAGCTTATGGTGCTAAAACGAGTACTAATTATGTATTATGTGTTCGGGGTATTCCGCAGTTGGGTATTTCGCAATTTGAAAATGAAAATGTATTGAAAGTTTTTCCTAATCCTTTTTCAACTAAAATTTCTTTTGAAAATAAAACTGGTAATGAGTTTTTTGAATTGTATGACATTCAAGGAAAACTCTTTTTTTCGGGTAAAAACATTGATAAACAAGATTTTTCCAATTTAACAAAAGGCACTTATTTTTTGAAAGTGATAGACCACACTACTTCCAATTTCAAACTAATCAAAGAATAATTATTGGAAACTCTTATCTTTTATCTAAAACTAGGATATACTCATGTTATTCCGTTAGGTTTTGATCACATTCTTTTTATCCTGACACTCTTTTTTCTGAACTCCAAATTAAAAACGGTAATCCTTCAATGTTCTGTTTTTACCTTGGCACACAGTCTTACTTTGGGTTTAGTAGCTTTCGGATTATTTATGCCCAATGTTAAAATAATAGAAGTTTTAATTGCCTTATCTATACTTTTTACGGCGGTGGAGAACATCATAACCAATACTATAAATCCTTTTCGTTTACTGATTGTTTTTGCTTTTGGATTAGTTCATGGTATGGGCTTTGCCAATGCGCTACTTGAAACTGGATTGCCAAAAGGGCAATATGGTACTGCTTTGGTTTTGTTCAATATTGGCGTAGAGTTGGGACAAATTACTATTATACTTTTGGCTTATTTTCTAATAGCCAAAAGGTTTGGAGGCAAAACTTGGTATAAAGAAAAATTGGTGTATCCACTTTGTACACTTATCAGTTGCGTAGCTTTATACTGGATTATAGACAGAATTTTATTGCTATAAATGAACTAGCTATTGTTTAAGATACGCTTCTAGTTTTTCTTTAATGTTGTTCAAAGGCGTTGCAATAGCATTTATGTACTGAAAATTACCTTCGCGCTTGTTATCAATAGAAAGCTGAATAGGGCAGGCTTCACTTTGAATAGCATTCACTTTAAAACAATTACTCGCCTCGTTATACACTAAATAGGGCGCACCCGAAGAACCAAATCTAAAATATCCTTTAATTAAATAGCGCAATCCTTCGAGTGTGTAATTGCCGCCAATAGGTTCTTGAAAAATACTAAAATGCTCTGTAAAACCTTCAATTTGTGCTTTATTCAGTAGTTTGCCTACTTCGCTTGTGGGCGAACTTTGCAAACAATAATAGTGTTTTTGTTCATCGCTTACAATGGTATAATCAATGCTTATACTTGGCATAGCATCTATCACCGCTTGCGGAGTGTTTATTATTTTATATAACGCAATATCATCCGAATAAAAAGCTTCTACCAAGGCTACTTCTATTAAAAAAGTATGTCGGTTGATGGCAGGTTCTGCAAAAGCAGTATTGAGGGTGAAATGAGCTGAAAGTCCAGCGTCATTATAAAAAGCATTGTCCTTGAATTGCACTATCAAATAGGGCTTACAACTATTCTTTTCCATTAGTGTCAACCAGCGCGTATCAAAGTTGATTTGCTTCAAAATAGTTACAACCAGTTGGTAATCATTAGGATTTGAGCTATTCCAATACCGCTTATTAGTAGTAACATCAAACGGAAAACACGTTTCAAACAATTGTACTTGCACCGAGTTTAAATAGGGCAGGATGGCTGTTTCATAAAGGCTTTGCTCGATAGATTTAAAGATTTTGGCCTCTGTTTTTAAGTTGTGCGCCACTGATAGGATATAGCCATTTCCGATATGAAAGGCACAAATATTATTTTCAAAATGGCGGCGTTGTGGGTCGTTGCTATTTTGTGTCCACATGATGCGAAACAATGGGGAGGTTTGTTCGTGTGTTAGTTCTAATTGTTTGGCTAGCATTTGGTTGTGTGTCATTAGCAAAAAAATAAATCAGGCTTTTGGTTTCTCAGTGTTCTAGGGTTTTGTTTTGGTTTTTCCTGTGCTTCGAAGTTTTGGTTAAGATAAAAATTCTTCCGAAACGTGAACTTAAACTTACCAAAAAATTAGCAATTGCGCGAAACGGCTTTTAGCAGTAGGCCATTTTTACATTAGCTTCTGAATTTCAATTTTTAACGGCGATAAATGCCTACTAATTATTACCCAAATCATTGAATTATCTAAACTGTCATAAGCATGAACTAATCTATTTCTAAAACTAATAATTTGTTTATCATTTTCGATTTTGATTTCTGGTTCCAGCTTTTTAAATTGGTTTAATCCTTCACCAATGATTGCTAGTTGACGCTCAACTGCACTTTGAGTTTTTCTGTCATTATCGTATAAAGTAAAATCTTTATCGTCAACAATAAATTCTTCGATTAATTCAATCGCCATTAAAATATCAGAAAGATACTTTGTGCTCTTTTCCGTCATATATTAATATTTTTGATGAATCAATACTTTTTCTAAGAATAGGGTTTCTTATAGAAGAATTAGTCAGTAAGTCAACTTTCCTTTGAAAGAAATTTTCAAATTCATCCCATAAATCTAGTAGATTTTCTCCACGTTTGATTGGATCTTTTGTTTCAAGTTCAACAAGTAAATCTATATCGCTAGATTCTTCTTTAAATTTATCATTTGTAGACGAACCAAAAGCATACAGAGTTTTTACATCGTGACTTTTGCACAATGACAAAAACTCGTTTGAGTTAACTTGTATGGAATCTTTCAAATTCATTTTGCTAAGATATGAATTTTTAGTTATCGTTCACCGATGCTGTTTTTGGCTTACTGCTTCGTTTTTTGGCTTTGCGAGGTTGCACTTCGTAACCGTTTATTTTCCAATAAAGATAAAAATTCTTGCGAAACGTAAATGTGAATTTACTACAAAATTCGCAATCTTACCTAGCGCCTTTTACAAGAAGCCTTTATTTTTCAATGTCTAATTTAATACCTTATTAATGAAATTATTGACAACTTTTGAGCATTTAGTTGCACCGTCTGTGTGCATGTGGTCAGCATCAAAAAAATCTTCATTTGTGAATCGTTTATCTTTGAATAAATTAAGATAACTTACATTATAATTTTTTTTAGCTATGCTACTACAAGTTTCTTGTATTTTTTTTAGTTTAACTTGATTGACTCCTTCGGAAAAATAACTTGAAACAGGCATATTCAATACTACTACCTTTATGCCTCTCTTTTTGCAAGTAGCTATTATTGATTGAATCCTAACTATATTATCATCAAAATTCATTAAATTGTCTTCTATATTTTTTACTCTTAGTAAAGCATCTTTCTTTTGCAATGGTACTTTTTTTGCTTTTGTATAGTTTATGCCAAATCCATTTTCATCACAATTGACTATTGTTCCTTCTTTTAAGTATCTTAAAACGAGTTTAGTAGTAGCATTAAAACTTCTCGTTGAGGATAAAAAATATTTTGTACAATCGTATTTTTTAATTGATGGAACTTCTAAATTCATGTAAGTTTGATAATAATATTTTCTCCAATTATTTTCTTCTGTGTCCACGATTTCGCTTAAACTGGTATATTCTATGTGCAAAACAACACATTTAATATTTTTGAAATGGTCTATGTAATTATCAAACAAAATTTTATCAAAATAAAGCGTCTGACTAACATGAGCCAAATTGTAAGTTGGTTTGTCAAAATATTTAGGATTTAAACCATAAAAAGTGTGAGAATTTCCAAAAATCAAAACCTCTGTTTTATCATATTTTTTTGGTAAAGTGGAATACTTTACAGAATAGTCATTTGGAACAAATCTATAAAATAGTTCCAATGCAATAAATACCAAAAATAAGGGTAATAGATACAGCAACACTTTTTTTATTAATGTATTCATCTAAAATAGAAAATATATAAATTGATAATCTTTGCCGTAAAAATAGAACATTAGTAGCGTCAAAATAGAATAAAATGTATTCTGTGTGATTTTCACCCAGATAGTATGGATTACTTCGACAGTTCGCTGCGCTCGGGTGCAAATCCGTCCCCAAAGCCATCAGCTTTTTAAACCACGCCAAAGGATTGACTTCGTCGCATTGCATTTCGCGCGGGAGCGGGGGTATCGCAGTAGCGGGACACTTTGAGGCACAACAGTTATACATTAGTTTTTTATTATTTTTTTGGTGTACTTATTTTTGTCTGTTTCTATGTTTATGATGTACATGCCATTACTTAAATGAACAAGTGAAAAGGTTTCCTGAAATGTACTGGTAGCGTGTATTTTTTTTCCCAGTGTATCAAAAATTGTAAACGATTTAAAATTTTCGTTTTCTGGCATTTTAATTGAAAAGTTAGCCGAAAACGGGTTGGGATATATTACAATGTCATGTAGTATATTGGCAGTGAAATCGGCGGTGTTTAATACATAATTTTGGATTTTTTTAGCAATAATAATTCTGTTATTATAACATAAAAATGCAATTTCAGGGGCGGCATCATTATCATAATTAGCTACTCTGATGCTAACAATTCCGTTTGAATTGGGCAATGAAATTATATTTGATGCGTCTTGGAAAATACCATTTCCGTTATTGAAATAGAGTTTAGGAGCAGATTCAAAATGTAACGAAAAAACGATATCTATAAAACCATCACTATTAAAATCTCCGGTTTCAATCCATTTGATCCATTTGTTGTTTCCTGTTCCCCAGTTTTGTGGAATATTGGCAGTGGCATCTGTAAAAGTTCCGTTTTGATTATTGATTAACAATTGTAATTGACAGGCTTGGTATTGATAAAGAGTTGACATCAACAAATCTACCCAACCATCATTATTAAAGTCTTTCGCTACCATACCAACAGTTCCCCAAGTAGCAGAGCCATAACGATTAGGTAACGGTAAACCGGGTGTAAAAATCCCTAAACCGTTGTTGAGTAAAATTAAATCTTTAGCCATACCACTGCCGTCTAAAGCACCTAATATCAAATCTTTGTCGTTATCATTGTCAATGTCTGCAAATCGACTTGCCATATAAACGTTGGTCAGGTTGGCTATAGCGGTAGGGAAATTTGTAGTAACTTTTGTAAAATTACCAGCACCATTATTCACTAAAAAATAAGGACCTACTTGTGTTTGGTTATAAATGTTACACACATAAATATCTATATCGCCGTCGTTGTCAATGTCAGCACTTGCCGTATGGTGTGAAAAATCTGGTAGCGTAGGGATGTTTGAAGGTGAATTTACCAATTGACCCGTTGCATTTTGAAGAAATAATTTATTGGCTTGCCCCGGAAATGGCGTAACATCAGTACCGTGATCTGCAATAAAAATATCTGATTTACCATCGTTGTTAAAGTCGCCAACAGCATAATCCCTTGGATGAACGGTTGCACTTAAACCAACAAAAGGATTAGCAGCAGTAAAATTTAACATACTATTGTTTTGAAAAGCTTGTAATGGTGCTTCTGTTGCGGGTACTGTAGGGGGCCACAAAAGGGAAGATACTAAAAAATCAAGTTTGGTGTCGTTATTATAATCAACAACATATAAATCTTCGTAACTGGTTGTAATAGCCGGTAAGGTAATTGTAGTGTAACTAAATAATGGTATTAGGTTGGATTCCAAAAAAGGTGTTGGATCTTGTGATTCCGTACCCGAAGTAATACCTCTTAACAAATTATTATTGTTGCTACTACTATCCATTAAAGTTTGACCTGAACTTTCGTTCATGGGGTAAAAAGCCAGTAAATTTGCCTCATTACCAACTAAATTAATATTTTTAGTGGCATTAATTTCTGTAACGGTTCTGGCTACATCCCAAACTCTTACTTGCTTGATATTTCCTTTGAAACCGCAACAAGTAGTTTGAAAAGTAGGCGTTGCACCCGAGCCAATACCAAATGGCACACCCGTAGTAGGATTTGGCGCACCCGGACTGGTTTGTGTGGCTACTTGTGTGCCATTTACATATAATTTCATGGTGTTGGCATCTAAAGTAGCTGCAACATGCGTCCAAGTATTTAAAGCAATATTTGTAGGCGAAGTTGCCGCGGTATAAGACCCAGAAATTCCGGTGGTTTGTATGAACTCAGGTTTTAAACCTGTTGGATCCAATGCCAACACATAATTTTGAAAGGGGTTATTTTCTCTAGGATTATTAACTTTTCCTGCAATTACGGCGTAAGGACTAGATTCGTTTAAATATACCCAACCTTCAATTGTAAAAGAGTTGTCAAGGTTTAAAGTTGCCGGACTGGCACTAAGAAAAATTTGGCTACCATTAAAATTCTGACAATAGGTCTGACTTGGCTGCGCATACAGGTTAGTTACAAATAATACTAGTGCAATAAGTGATAATTTTTTCATGATTATATAAATTGGTTAATTTTTAAGTCCTTGCGAGGTACAAAGCCATCAGTTTTTTTATTCCACCTACTCTTTGTTACAGTTTTCGGCTGCCCTGTTTTTGTATGCTGTTGCCATGCTACGGGTTTTACTAGCCGCTACCACGCGAAAGGATTGACTTCGTCGAATTGCATTTCGCGCGGGAGCGGGGGGTTAAAATTAATCTAACGGCAAACCTGAATCCCTTAATATTTCTTTTTGATTTTGATTGTGCAACCATATTATAAAACCTTTATCAACAACATTTATTTTTTTTGTTGTTGAATCATAATCTATTATGATAGGTGTTATTCCACTTCTCACTTGAAGAGAAGCTATCGAAGTTAATGCTTGTGTTAGATTTCCTGGATTTAAATCATTTCCTCTTGGATGTTTTTGAGTAATTAGTTCATTAATTGTATTTCTTCTTAAGCCATTATCTAATTCTTCCTCTTCAGAAATTATAATTGTGTATAATATCCATTTATACATTTCCAGTTCTGTAGGTTGAAAACCCTCAACTAAAGTTGAAATAAATTTTGAATATCTACCAGAATGTTGACTTACAACTTGATCTAGAAATTTATCTAATTTAGAACAATTTAGTGCAAATTGATTACCGTCGTAGGTCTGTGTAATATCATTTTCAATACATATATGATAACACACTTCTTGAACTACATAAACATTTTGTAAACTTTCTTTAATTAATTTTTCTTTGAATTCATTACTAAATGAAATGTTTAATAAATATTCTCCATCATCAATTAATTTTTTCAATTCTTCATTTTCCCATTTATCTGCATTTACTGACTTAACCCGACCAGCCAAATCTCCATTTAATGCAATTAATCTGTTTTCTTCTAACCAAACACCTACTATTAAAAAAGTAAACTTTGAATTTTCATGAAATGCTTTTAATGCTATTGAAAAGTCATTTTGAGCCTCAGGCTTTAAGTAATGAAAATCTTCTAGAACTATTATTTTTGAAAAATCTATCTCTTCTAGAGCTTTAATTATATCGTTTACGTCTTCAATATCAATATCCAAGGATTTGATTATTTTTTCTTTTTCTTTGCTAATCTCTCCTTCAACTTCAGCTTCACCTTTTGTAAATAAATTCCAGCCAAAAGTTGCTTTTACTTTAGCTTTTCCAGATGTTGTTAAAGATTGCGAAAGTGTTAATTCAAAACCAGCTTGTTTTAATATATTATTGTGAATTTGAGAAATTTCCCATTTGTTATTACAATGTATAATTATATAGTTATTTTCTGTAATATTTTTTTTTCTAAGTGATGTTTTACCTTGTTTAGAGCTACCATATATTACAACATGGTGTGAACGATCTAATGAATCAATCAAAATTTTATCAGCTGATCTTTCAATATAGTTTAAAGGTAAATCACGTTGTATTCCAAATACATCTTTTGTTTTATTTATAGTCATATTCATTTTTTTTCCCCGCTGCCGCGCGAACCCGATAGACCAGATTTCCAATCCGTGCCAAATCAAGTTTTTTATTTTACCTACTCTCTCCAGTTTTCGGCTACCCTGTTGTTGTATGCTGTTACCACGCGAAAGGATTCGCGGAGTCGGGTTTAACCTATTTGTTATTTTAATTGTTTAAGGTTTGGATTTCCCAAAAGGGATTTCATTTGTGTAATAGCAACGGTATTGAGTTGAAGCAGTCTTTCTGAT
>CALPPS020000052.1 GCA_943325515.2 Flavobacterium psychrophilum | reverse complement strand
TTTCCAAGCTATGGTTGAAGCCATGGATAATGAAATTGGACGTTTTTTTGATTATTTAATCAGTATAGATAAATGGGATAGTACTGATTTTATTTTTATTGGTGATAACGGAGATGACTCTTATGTTGCACAATCAAATCCTGCCAAGGGAAGTATCTATCAAGGTGGCATAACAGTTCCTTTCATTATCTCCGGTCCAGATGTAGTAAATCCGAACAGAACAAGCGATGCTTTGGTAAATACAACAGATGTCTTTGCAACCGTTTTAGAAATGTTTGGCAATACTAATTGGCAAAATCAAATTCCAAATACCACAATTGTTGATAGTCATAGCTTAATGCCAATACTTAGTAATGCAGCTATCTCAGTAAGGCCATGGGCATTCTCAGAAGTTTTCAGAAATACTCCATTAGCTTCTGATGGAAAAACTATTCGCAATGCGAATTATAAATTATTGAAATTTGCTAACGGTACGGAGAAATTTTTTAATCTGACTTTGAATCCCAACGAAACTTCTAATTTACTAGTAACAAGTATGACGTCAACCGACATAACTAATTACAATTATTTATGCAATGAAATGGCTACTTTAGTAGGAAGTGGAATTACTTGTTCGGCATTAAATACCGATTCCTTTTTGAATACTAATGAAATTTTTGTAATTCAAAATCCTTTTAAAAATAATATAATAATCAACTCTGTTTCCAACGAAGATACTTATGAATTATATAGCATCAAAGGCGAAAAAATTAAAGAAGGTAGTAATTTATCTAATCAAGACTTTTCCGAACTTGCTAAAGGAACTTATTTAATAAAACTCCCAATTCAAAATAAAGTCTTTAAAATTATTAAAGAATAAATAATATAGAAATTAGTTTAGCATTTTAATGATTATTACTGTTTTTGTGGTGAATTTTTATTCCGAACATATACAAAAATAAAAAAGCTCCAAAATATTTTAGAGCTTTTTACTATTAAATTGAATGATAAACTATACTAGCTCATCACTTCTTTTACTTTCTTACCAATCTCTGCAGGAGAATCAACAACGTGAATGCCACATTCTCTCATGATGCGTTTTTTTGCTTCAGCCGTATCGTCAGAACCACCAACAATTGCTCCAGCATGTCCCATAGTTCTACCTTTTGGTGCTGTTTCTCCCGCAATAAAACCAATTACTGGTTTACGATTACCGTCAGCTTTTATCCATTTGGCAGCATCTGCTTCTAGTTGGCCACCTATTTCACCAATCATAATGATACATTCAGTTTCTGAGTCATTCATTAATAATTCAACTGCTTCTTTAGTTGTAGTTCCAATGATTGGGTCACCACCAATTCCAATAGCGGTAGTAATACCCATGCCTTGTTTGACTACTTGATCAGCGGCTTCATAAGTTAATGTACCAGATTTAGAAACAATACCAATGTTTCCTTTTTTGAATACAAAACCAGGCATGATACCAACTTTTGCTTCACCTGGTGTAATTACTCCTGGGCAATTTGGGCCAATTAATCTACAATTTTTATTTTTAACATAACCATACGCTTTAATCATATCAGCTACTGGAATACCTTCTGTAATCGTGATAATTACTTTAATTCCTGCATCGGCAGCTTCCATAATAGCATCGGCAGCAAAAGCTGGCGGAACGAAAATAATTGTAGTATCCGCTCCAGCTTGTTCCACAGCGTCTTTTACGGTATTGAATACAGGTCTGTCTAAATGAGTAGTCCCTCCCTTTCCTGGAGTTACACCACCCACCACATTTGTTCCATATTCAATCATTTGAGAAGCATGAAAAGTTCCTTCACTTCCTGTAAATCCTTGTACAATTATTTTTGAATTTTTATTAACTAAAACGCTCATGTTTTTGTATGTTTATTTGTTTTTATTTTAAGTGCTGCAAAAGTAGAAAATAGTAATTAGTAATTAGTGATAAGTAATTAGTTTTTTTTCGAAATTACTGGTGTTGGCTTATTTGATAACCTCTGCATAATCTTTAAATTCCGTTATAACTATGAAATGTGCCAATAAAATCTATTCTCTAGACTATTTTAATTTATTTAAAATTTCAGGGATTTTTTTAAGATTGGCAAATTGCTTCATTTTCTCACGGGCTTCATCTATAGGAGTTCCATAATAGGTCTTTCCTCCTTCTATGGATTTACTAACTCCAGTTTGACCCAGTACTACAGCTTTGGCTCCAATAGTGATACCGCTTGTTGTTCCAACTTGTCCCCAAAGTGTTACTTCATCTTCAATAATCACACAACCAGCAATGCCAGTTTGAGCGGCAATTAAGCATTTCTTTCCAATTATTGTATCATGTCCTACGTGGACTTGATTATCAATCTTTGTTCCTGCACCTATAGTTGTATCACCTGTAACTCCTTTATCAATAGTACACAAAGCACCTATTCCAACATTATCTTCAATGATAACTCTTCCACCCGAAAGTAATTGATCAAAACCTTCGGGGCGCTTTTTATAATAAAAAGCATCAGCACCAATAATGGTTCCTGAATGAATAATTACATTGTCTCCAATAACGGAATTATCATAAACAATTACATTGGCATGAAGCAAACAGTTTTTTCCAACGGTTACATTGTGACCTATAAAACAATTAGGTTGAATTATAGTATTCTCTCCTATTTTGGCGGAAGCAGAGACACTGGCTGTAGCAGCAACAAAAGGTCTGAAATGTTTAGTAAGTATATTAAAATCTCTAAAAGGATCATCAGAAATCAATAATGCTTTACCTTTAGGACAATCCACTTCTTTATTTATTAAAACAATAGTCGCAGCTGATTGTAATGCTTTATCGTAATACTTTGGGTGATCCACAAAAACAATATCACCAGAAGTAACCACATGAATTTCATTCATTCCATAAATTTCAAAATCATCAGCGCCAACATAATGACAACCAATAATATTTGCAATTTCTTTTAGTGTATGTATTCTTGAAAATTTCATTTTTTATAATGTTCAATGTTCAGTTTTTAGTGTTCAGTTTTATCTGCTAACTAAACACTGAATACTGATTACTATTCTTTAACTCTTTCCATATAAGAACCCGTGGCAGTGTCAATTTTGATTTTATCACCTTCATTTATAAATAAAGGAACGTTAACTGAAGCTCCAGTTTCTACTTTAGCCGGTTTAGTAGCATTGGTTGCTGTGTTTCCTTTTACGCCTGGTTCTGCATAAGTAACTTCTAAAACAATAGAGGCTGGCATATCTACAGAAAGCGGTAATTCTGTTTCTGTATTAATTTGAACAACAACGTTTGTTCCTTCTTTTAATAGATCTGGAGCATCTAAAATATCTTTACTTAAAGTAATTTGCTCATAGGATTCAGTGTTCATAAAATGAAATTGATCACCTTCGGCATATAAGTATTGGAAATTTTGAGTTTCAACCCTAACAGTATCTATTTTATGTCCAGCAGAAAATGTATTGTCTAAAACTTTTCCATTAGTTAAACTTTTTAATTTAGTTCTAACAAAAGCTGGTCCTTTACCAGGTTTAACGTGAAGAAAATCAATGATTTTATAAATATCGTGATTGAACTTAATGCATAATCCGTTTCTAATATCTGATGTAGATGCCATTTTATTATTGTTTAATGTAGTTTAAAATTTATTTATTATAGTTTAAATCAAAGTTCATAAATAGTCTAAATGAATACTTATTGCTGAACACTGAGCACTTTTTAATACGATCCAGAGTAACCTTTCATAATACCTCTTGACGAGTTTCTTATAAAATCTAGTATTTCATCTCGCTCAGGTGAAGCGGCCATTTCCCCTTCTATTATCCCCATTGCTTGAGAGGTATTGTAGTTTTTTTGGTAGAGTATTCTATAGATATCTTGTATTTCTCTAATTTTTTCAGAGGTAAATCCTCTTCTTCTTAATCCAACAGAATTAATTCCAACATAGGATAAAGGCTCTTTTGCTGCTTTTGTATAAGGTGGTACATCTTTACGAACCAATGAACCACCAGAAATCATTGCATGATCACCAATATGAATAAACTGATGTATTGCAGCTAAACCGCCAATAATGGCATAATTCCCAACGATTACATGTCCAGCTAATGCAACTCCATTTACGATAATAGAATTATCGCCTATGTGGCAATCGTGAGCAATATGAGCTGTTGCCATAATTAAACAATTATTACCAATCTTAGTTTGTCCAGAAGCAATAGTTCCCCTATTTATAGTAACACATTCTCTGATAGTTACATTATCTCCAATCACAGCAAGAGATTCTTCTCCTCCAAATTTTAAATCTTGTGGTACAGCTGAAATTACAGCACCTGGAAAAATGTTGCAATTTTTACCAATACGTGCTCCTTCCATAATGGTAACATTGGAACCTATCCAAGTTCCATCGCCAATAACAACATTATTATGGATTGTTGTAAAAGGTTCTATAACTACATTTTTAGCAATTTTTGCGCCTGGATGTACATAGGCTAAAGGTTGATTCATTTGTCTCTTTTATTTTTTTAATTAGTCAAATGTAATTCGGTTTTATGATTAAATTAAATTATAAAACGCTCATTTCATATCTTATTATTTTTTGGCTATTTGAGCCATTAATTCTGCTTCGGCAACTAACTTTCCATTAGCATATGCCTTTGCTTGCATGTGACATATTCCTCTTCTTATTGGGGTAATCAATTCGCATTTAAAAATTAAAGTGTCTCCTGGAAGTACTTTGTGTTTGAATTTCACATTATCAATTTTCATAAAAAATGTCAAGTAATTTTCTGGATCAGGAACCGTACTTAAAACAAGTATTCCTCCTGTCTGTGCCATTGCCTCTACTATTATAACACCTGGCATAACTGGTGCTTCAGGAAAATGACCTACAAAGAAACCTTCATTCATAGTCACATTTTTCATGCCAACCACATGACTTTCAGACATTTCTATAATTCTATCAATAAATAAGAAAGGTGGACGATGAGGCAAGATACTCATGATTTTATGAATATCCATTAATGGTTCTAAATTTAAATCATAAACAGGAACTTGATTACGTTGTTCTATTTTAATGATTTTTGATAATTTTTTTGCAAACTGTGTATTAACAAAATGTCCTGGTTTATTTGCAATAACTTTACCTTTGATACGAGTTCCTATTAAAGCTAGATCACCGATGACATCTAATAATTTGTGACGTGCAGCTTCATTTGGATAATGCAGTGTTAAATTGTCAAGTATTCCATTTGGTTTTACAGATATGTGCTCTTTTCCAAAAGCTACTTTCAAATTATGCATGGTTTTTTCAGAAATCTCTTTATCAACATAGACAATGGCATTATTTAAATCACCACCTTTTATTAAACCGTTGTCTAATAAGGCTTCTAATTCATGGAGAAAACTAAAAGTTCTTGCATCTGAAATTTCTGTTTTGAAATCAGAAATGTTTTTTAGTGTAGCATTTTGTGTCCCTAAAACTTTTGTGCCAAAATCTACCATTGTAGTTACTTGATAATCATCAGCAGGCATTACAAGAATTTCACTTCCTGTGGTTTCATCTGTGAATGAAATAACTTCTTTAACCACATAATAGTATCTTTCTGCCTCTTGTTCTACAACACCAACTTTTTCAATTGCTTCTACAAAAAACTTTGAGGAACCATCCATAATTGGAGGTTCAGAAGCATTTAATTCTATGATGACATTATCAACATCACAACCCACAAAAGCAGCCAAAACATGCTCTGAGGTTTGAATTTTAACGCCTAATTTTTCAAGATTTGTACCTCTTTGTGTGTTAACTACATAATTGGCATCCGCTTCTATAACCGGACTTCCCTCTAAATCAACCCTAACGAAAGTAAAACCACTATTTACTGGTGCTGGTTTAAAAGTCATTGTTACTTCTTTTCCGGTATGCAATCCAACACCTTTGAGTGAAATTTCGTTTTGGATGGTTTTCTGTTTAACCATGAGATGCTTATTTTTATTTTGTTTTATTCTTTTTTAATTCTTCTAAATCCGTTACAATTTTTGGTAAATTTTTGAAATGTACATAAGATTTACTAAAATCTGCATATCCAAAGGATGGGCTACCTTGCAATACTTCTCCATCTTTCACATTTCTTCCAACTCCTGATTGTGCTTGAATACGAACATTGTTTCCAACGACTATATGTCCTGCAAAACCAACTTGTCCACCAATTAAACAATTACTTCCTATTTTGGCAGAACCAGCAACTCCTGTTTGTGCAGCAATTACTGTATGATCGCCTATTTCAACATTGTGAGCAATTTGTATGTGATTGTCAAGTTTTACGCCATTTCCAATAATAGTAGCACCTAGTGTTGCTCTATCAATAGTAGTATTAGCACCAACATCTACCCCATCTTTTATTATTACATTTCCTATTTGTGGAATTTTACTGTAAGTTCCTTCATCAGTTGGCGCAAAACCAAATCCATCTGAACCAATTACACATCCAGAATGAAAGTTACAATTGCTGCCTATTTCTGTTTCAGAATATACTTTTACTCCTGCAAAAAAAATACAATTATCTCCAATAACTACATTGTCTCCTATAAAACAGTTAGGGTATATTTTTACATTTTTTCCTATAACAACATTTTTACCAATGTAGCTAAAGCTACCTAGATATAAGTTTTCTCCGTAAATTACATTTTCAGAAATCACAGAAGGTTGTTCAATACCAGACTTCATTAACTTCACTTGATTATAATACTCAAGTAGTTTTGAAAAAGATTGATAAGCATCATCTACTTTTATTAATGTAGTATTGATATCGCTCTCGGGCTCAAAAGTGTTATTAACGATAGTAATAGTGGCTTTTGTAGCATAAATGAAATTAGAATACTTTGGGTTGGCTAAAAATGTTAGCGAACCTTCTGTTCCTTCTTCAATTTTAGATAACTTGAAAACTTCGGCATCTGGGTTGCCTACGACTTCACCTTCAAGAATTCCTGCTATTTGAGCTGCTGTAAACTTCATCGGCACAAAAGTATAAAAAAATCAATTTTAATATTAAAATTCTTCAAGTTGTTTTGGAAAACAGACAAAATATTTGGTTACTGGTTTTGATAATGCTTTTAAATTTAACTGGTCTGATGCTTCTACGACATCTTCAATTGTTCTGTCTTTCTTTAAAATCCTTATAGGATCTGCATCCTTATTGTATGCCTGATTTTTTATTTTCCCTTTAAAAATAAAATATTTGGCTTCTTGCTGTGTAATATTATGCTCTTTGGCAAAGCGTGTAGTCATTTCTTCTAAAACTTCAGTTGGGAATTTTTCGTTATTGAGTTTGACTTTTGATAAATCTCTATTGATTATCATTTTACTCAAACTACTTACTATAAAATCATCATGATATTGCCATTCTTTCAATGCACTAATTATATCATAATCATCTAATTGAGAAAACGTATTTAAATCAATAGTTGAAAAATTTTCAAGAGTAATTTTATGTTCCATAAAGTACTTTAAAGGTCGACTGCATTCAATAGCAATTCCTTTATTAAGTAATTCTTTGGCTCGTTGCAAAGTCTTAGTTAAAGTCAATTCGGCAACTAAACTTGTTTTATGTAAATAGGCTTGCCAATACATTAATCGTCTAGCCATAAGGAATTTTTCAATAGAATAAATACCTTTTTCTTCCATTACTAATACATCATCAACTACATTCATCATTTGGATTAGCCTATCAGAATTAATATTTCCTTCCGCTACACCAGAGTAGAAACTATCTCGCTTTAAATAATCCATTCTATCCATATCCAATTGACTTGAAATCAACTGCAGCATAAACTTTCTGTGGTATTCTCCTTTAAAAACTTGAATTGCTAATTGTAATTGACCACCAAACTCTTCATTCAATTGATTCATAAATAGCAAAGAAATCGATTCGTGATTTACTTCTTCTACAATGCTATGTTCCATTGCATGAGAAAAAGGACCATGACCAATATCGTGCAAAAGAATAGCAATATATAAGGCATTTTCTTCTTCTTTAGATATAACAACCTCTTTGAAACGAAGTACTTCCACTGCTTTTTGCATCATGTGCATAGCGCCAAGCGCATGATGAAACCGAGTGTGATGCGCTCCAGGATAAACCAAATACGATAATCCCATTTGGGAAATGCGACGTAATCTTTGAAAATAAGGATGTTGAATTAAATCATAGATTAATGAATTTGGAATGGTAATAAAACCATAAATAGGATCGTTAAATATTTTTAGTTTGTTAGTATTCAATGTATAATAGGTTTTCGTAAATATAGGTATTTATACTAATTCATTAAAATATTGCTTCAACAGTTTGTCATTTTCTCTTGTGGGTGTGAATACTTCAAGAATGGCAGGTTGGTTGTTGGTGCCAAATAATTGTAGCATTGCATTAGATAATGAGATTGTATCACTGCCAGTAAAATAATTAAAACGATACATTTTGGCTAAATGCTCTGCAGTCAAACAATGGGAGGTTTCAAAGAACGTATTGAAGGTTTCCGATTCCTCGTGTCCTGGCAATATTCTAAAAATTCCACCACCACCATTGTTAATCAAAATAATTTTGAAGTTTTTTGGAATATAATTATTCCATAATGCATTGCTGTCATATAAAAAACCAATATCGCCCGTAATTAAAACCGTTGGTTTGTTATTTACGACTGCAGCGCCAATTGCCGTAGACGTACTTCCTTCAATACCACTAGTTCCACGGTTGCAAAACACTTCTATAGAGGCATCAATATCAAACAATTGTGCATAACGAATGGCTGAACTATTACTAATTTGCAATTGAATATTTTTTGGCAATCCTATTATTATACTTTCAAAAGCTTTAAGGTCACAAAATGGAACACTTGAGAGATAATTATTGTGTTTTACTTTTCTTTCTTCATAAATTTTATCAAAAATTGTTTTATAGTTGCTTTCTACAATTTTTATGTGAGGCAAAAACTGTAAAAAAAATTGGTTAGGTGATACTTGGAAATGCTTAGTCAACATACCAAAAGTGTCATATGCTCTCAATTCGTCTAGGTGCCAATGATGTCTTGGTTTGTATTTTCTTAAGAAAGCCTTTATCCTTTTTGATACTATCATGCCGCCAAATGTTAATAAAATATCTGGTTGTAGTTCTGTAAATTCTTTCGAAGTAAAAGGAGTGATTAACGTATCAATAGTATTAATAAAGTTTGGATGATGAAGATTTGAAGTTGTTTCTGTCATTACTATTACCGAAGGCAATGAAGCCAAAATATCCATCCATTTTTGTTCAATGGCATTAGGTTTATTTTCACCTACTAAAACTAATATCTTTTCACTGTGATTCCATAAGGTAGAAAAAGCAATAATATCCTCTATAGCAACCATTCTATTTACTCTGTAAAGACTGGTTACGTTAAAATCTACTAAAAGTTTATTAGTTGTTTCGTATAGTGGTTCTTCAAATGGCACATTAATATGTACAGGTCCTTGATTAGCGATTGCGACATTGATGGCCTCATTTATAAAGACATCATTTTCCTTTGATGCTTCTTCTTTTAAATTAGCATTATATAGCGAATGATTTAGAAAAACATTTTCTTGACGGATTGTTTGCCCATCACCAATATCAATTTTATCCAGTGGCCTGTCAGCCGAAATAACTATTAACGGAATCTGACTGTAGAATGCTTCAGCTAGCGCAGGATAATAATTCAACAAAGCTGAGCCCGAAGTACAAACTAAAGCCACGGGCTTCTGTATTTGCTGTGCAATACCTAAAGCAAAAAAACCTGCACTGCGTTCATCCGCAATACTGTAGCATCGAAAAGCTGGATTATTAGTAAAACCAATAGTTAACGGTGCATTCCTAGAACCAGGTGAAATTATGATATCATGAACTCCTTTGGCATGGCATATTTCAATTATGCTTTGCGCCAAAGGTATTTTAGGATAAATCATGGTTACTCTTTATGGACTACAAATATAGGAAGAAATAACCTTAAACTATATATAATTTGTTTAGTAAAGACTACCCAAATTTACACTGACATCAATTAGAAATATAGGTAATATTTTTATATTTTTGAAAAATGGAAGTCCAAATCAGAAACTACAAAACAGAAGACGCTGCAATCCTTGTGGATATTATTAATTATAACATCCTAAACTCAACTTCGCTCTATGATTACCTCCCTAGAACAATAGAAAACCAGATAGCTATATTTGAAGAAAAACAAAAAAAAGGATTTCCTATAATTGTAGCAGTAGTAAAAAATAATGTAATTGGTTTTGGCTATTATAGTGAATTCCGGTTTCGTGAAGCTTACCGATTTACTGTAGAACATTCGGTTTATGTCTCAAATGATTATCATGGTAGAGGCACCGGAAAACTTTTAATGCAAAGACTTATTGACCTTGCCAAACAACAAAAACTACATACCATGATTGCAGTTATAGATTCTGAAAACCAAAACAGCATAAATTTTCACGAACAATTTGGGTTTAAAACTGTTGCTGTGTTGAAAGAAACTGGATTTAAATTCAATCGATGGTTGCATTCACAATTAATGCAGTTGATGTTAGAATAATTATAAAATAGTAGTATAACACAAAAAAAAAGAGATCTGCATTTTCCATTACGATAAATAACGCATGATAAAAATTTATTTAACCTTTAGTATGCTATTCTCATCTATATGTAATGCACGAACCACAGCATTATAATCATTGAAGTTTAATTTACTTCGTTTATTACCAAAGAAACCAGGCACTATGACTACTCTAAAGACTTGGTTCAAACGATAAGTCGAAATCACAGCTGGCAAATTAAAACCTTCCATATAAACTTGCGTATCAAAACGAGTAAAATCAAAATCGTATCTTATATCCAAAGTACCATCTGCAAAATAATAAGTCTCTGGTACTAATTTCCATACAGCTGCGCCTTGATAGATACCAGACAAACGATATACTAACACCATATCCGAATCATAAATAGGATGAGGATAAGTTAAAACCACGCTATAACTGTTGGGTAAAAAGTTCACATTAGAATATTCAAATACTTCACTGATAGTGTCATTATCTATGGTATTTGTCGAGGTGTCGTTATTGCAACTTTGTAAGGTTATTATCCCGATTAAAGCTAAAAGCAAAGAGATTTTTTTCATAATTCTATAATTTTATGACCTTTCTTAAGAGGATTAGGTTTAATAATTAAATTCTATTCAATACTTGTGCCAAAGTTTCTTTTTACCAAAAAATTGTACTTTTGACTCATGAGTAGAAATAACGAAAAGAACATCAAAGCACACAACGACAAATTACACAAAGCGCAAGATAAAGCTAAAGCCAAGAAAGTAGCACGTGAACAATTACGCAAAGCGATTTTGAAAAAATTTAATGAAAACAAAAAGTAAAAACCCTCCTATTCTGGATGCTTTTATCATTATACTTTAAGGTTTACTCCTTAATTATTTTTTGTACAAAAAACCCAGTATTGGTTTCTAAAGTTACCAAATAGATTCCATTAGCAAGTGATGAAATATCTAAGGAGTGACCAACAATAATCCCTAATGTATTAGCAATCATTACTTTTTTAATTTCAATAGTGGTACTTGATAAGGTTAGATTTCCTTTTGTTGGATTGGGAAATAAATACAGACCACTTTTAATACCTACAGCTATAGTGCCTAAACCAGAAAAAGCATAACAATCTGAAACGCTAACACATCCATTTGTGGTGAGTTGCACTGCATAATTCCCATTTGCTGATGGAGTATAGGTTTGCTCAATAGCATTAGGAATTGGGCTATTGCCATTATCACAGTCTAACCACTGATAAGTAGTGCCTATTAAAGACCTATCGGCTAGTAAAGTGGCATTTCCTATGGTTACATTGGTCGTGAATGCATTTTGAGTATCTGTTATAGTTACCGGAATAGTAATAGTATTTGTTTGGTTTGGATTGCAAAAAGCATTGGTTGTGGTAAGCGTAACTTCTTTAACCCCTGGACAACTGAAATTATGCGTTGGATTAACTTCGTTACTAGTAGCAGAACCATCCCCAAAATCCCAACTTACACTGTCATAATTGGTACTGGTGTTGATAAAAGAAACCGAAGCATTATTGTTGGCAGGAACAAAATCGCTAGCAAAAGGAAAATAAGCAAAAGCAGCATTAGGAGTCAAACAGCGTTGAATATCAAAATAAGTTACTTGATTAGGCACCCATTGATTCGCTACTAAACTTCCATCTACTTGCAAAACAGGAATACCATAGGCTTTGTCAAACCATTTGTAAGAAACGGTCGTAACGGTATTTTGTGTTGTCGTTCCATTGGAGGTGACGGTAATAGTATTCTCTACCGTAGATTTCATTTTCAACACATTGTCAAAAGTCCCAAAAGGAGTTACTAATGAACCCCAACCTTCTACCAAATTAGTTCTCTGACCAGCAGAAGCATACTGTATTGGCACATTAAAAGCATTTAAATCAATACTTAAAGCAAATGGATTGGTATAATTATCATTGTAATTCATTGGGAATTGATAGAGCACATCTGCTGTTTGATAGGAAGCTACAAATGGTAGCGTTGAACTACCTACAGTAATTGCTGCCCCAATCATTCTGTCTTCCAATGAAGTAGCAGACAATTTCAAATGATCGATAACGTTACTCAAACCATAACCTTGAATCTCGATACCATTAGTTAGTTTAGTTGCTAAGTTAAAATTGTTGTTGAACTGCGCATTGCAAGTTAAAAAATAGCTGTTAAAAAAACACCAAGCCGTTTTATACCCAGCATTGATAGGATTTTGATACAACAAGGTTTCCTGAGTACTAGGTGCCAAAGCGCTGTAATCCCAACTGAAATTTGGACCGGTTTGTTCATAGTCTAATGCCAAAGCAGAAACGGTAGCCGTACTTACAATGTACGATTCATTTTGTTGAGCAAAGTCTGTTGACACATAACTTACTTGTGCAAAACCCACACTAGAAAGTAATCCTATAAATAGTAAAGTAATTTTAGTCATATACGTTTTATTTGAAATGAGTTAAAAGTAAATAATATTTTTTTATTATAAAAAAAAATAATTGATAATAGTAAATTTTTGAGGTATTGAGGCTAAACCGCTGTTAGCAGCTGCATTTTGTGATTATTCATTAACAAATTTTACCCATTTCTTTTCAAAGTAAACAATTGCTACTTGCTTTTTATTTTTCATTAGCGCCGCTTTTATAAAAGTATTTTCTTTTCCAAGATATTTTAATTCCATTTCCATTGAAGATGTTTCATAATAGGAGCCAAATGGACAATTACTTGGATTGTCTTTTACATCAAAAGTCCAAACTGATAACAATATCAATCGCTTGGAACTTTTGTTGGGCTTCTGATAACCAAAAATTCTACATTCTTTATTTTTTGACTCATATAGATTTATATTATTGTCAGATTTTGATACTTCAAGTTTATTTGCAAATTTTGGTTCGGAAAATATCCACTTTTCCCAGTTTGGATTTTCTTTTTCCCATTTGATACTATCAATATTTGCAATTCTATTCTGCGAATAACTGAAGCAACAAATTAGTAATAGCGAATTTATAAGTGTCAATTTCATAGATAAGATAAAAGTTGTGAATGTTGCTGCTAACTTGTATAGATACTCAGTTTTTCGCTATTTAGCTGAGTAAAACCATCTATTTTATATAGCTATGCTCAACATTTGTTGTGTATTATTTTTTTACAAATCATCAAATGGTCTTTTAATTAACTGCTTTTCCCTCTTACTCTCCCCAGTTTTTGGCTACTTTGTTCATTCTTCCAATTTTCGGTTCTACACCTCAAAATTAGCGTTCGGAAACCCAAATTATTATTCCATAACCACAACCGAGGGTTTATTTACTCAAATGATGTTTTAAACTTTATTTATAAAAAAATAAACTTTGCTAAAAGTATAGCATTGTCAATTAACTAAATTTCATCTAGATTAAAAAATGAAGTCTAAGCCAAATTATTTTTGCTATAGCGAGAAAATTTAACATAAAACCAATAAACCTCTCATCACTGAAAGGTTTTAATTTATTGTCGTTATAATGATACTATCTGTAACAATCACAAATGCTTTAAATCGGGATAAGTGATCACTAAGCACTAAATTTCAATGAGGAAGTACTACCTAATATCCCGATAGTCATCGGGATAAGCTGTTCACGCATTTTTGTCTTTGCAAAAATGGTTCTCTGCTTACATATTGCGTCTATACTGTCCTCCTACTTCAAACAATGCTGTGGTTATTTGTCCCAGTGAGCAGCATTTTGTAGCTTCCATCAAGTGGTCAAAAATATTTTGATTGTTAATAGCCGCTTCTTGCAAAGTATTAAGTTGTGCGACCACTTTGTCAGCGTTGGCTCGGTGCAAATTGCTCAAGGTTTGAATCTGGTATTGCTTTTCATCCTCTGTAGCGCGTATAACTTCTGCAGGTAAAATAGTAGGCGATCCTTTGGAACTTAAAAACGTATTCACCCCAATAATTGGGAATTCTCCAGTATGTTTTAGCATTTCATAATACATGCTCTCTTCTTGAATTTGGTTGCGTTGGTACATGGTTTCCATAGCCCCAAGTACGCCACCACGTTCCGTGATTTTATCAAATTCTTTCAATACGGCATCTTCCACTAAATCGGTTAATTCTTCGATGATAAACGAACCTTGTATTGGGTTTTCGTTTTTGGCTAAGCCCAATTCTTTATTGATAATCAATTGTATTGCCATAGCTCTTCTTACACTTTCCTCCGTAGGTGTTGTAATCGCTTCGTCATAAGCATTAGTATGCAACGAATTACAGTTATCATAAATAGCATACAATGCCTGCAACGTAGTGCGGATATCATTAAAATCTATTTCTTGTGCATGCAACGAACGTCCCGAGGTTTGGATGTGGTATTTCAGCATCTGAGCTCTTTCGTTGGCGCCATATTTGTTTTTCATGGCTTTCGCCCATATCTTACGTGCTACTCTACCAATCACCGCATACTCAGGGTCAATCCCATTTGAAAAGAAAAACGACAGGTTTGGACCAAAATCGTTAATATCCATGCCACGGCTCAAGTAATATTCCACATAAGTAAAGCCATTAGACAAGGTAAATGCCAATTGTGTAATGGGATTGGCTCCTGCTTCGGCAATATGATAACCCGAAATAGACACTGAATAGAAGTTTCGCACATTCTTTTGGATGAAATATTCTTGTACATCACCCATTAATCGTAGTGCAAACTCGGTAGAGAAAATACAGGTGTTTTGGGCTTGGTCTTCTTTCAAAATATCAGCTTGAACGGTGCCACGTACTTGAGCCAAAGTTTTATATTTAATATCGTGATAAATATCCATTGGTAAAACTTGGTCACCAGTAACACCCAAAAGCATCAATCCTAAACCATTATTACCTTGTGGCAACTCACCATTATATACAGGGCGTTGCAAGCCATTCTTTTTATAAATCTCATTAATTTTCTGTTCTACTTCAATCTGTAGGTTGTTCTCAATTATGTATTTTTCACAGTTTTGGTCGATAGCGGCATTCATAAAAAATCCTAACAACATAGGCGCAGGACCATTAATCGTCATTGACACAGAAGTTAACGGATTGGATAAATCAAACCCAGAATACAATTTCTTAGCATCGTCCAAACAACAGATAGAAACACCAGCATTTCCAATTTTTCCATAGATATCGGGACGCAAATCAGGGTCATTTCCATACAAAGTCACACTATCAAAAGCAGTTGATAAACGCTTAGCAGGTAAACCAGCACTCAGATAATGAAAACGTTTGTTGGTTCGCTCTGGGCCTCCTTCGCCAGCAAACATTCTACTTGGATCTTCGCCTTCACGCTTAAAAGGATACAATCCTGAGGTAAATGGAAATTCTCCGGGTACATTTTCTTGCAAGTTCCATTTTAAAATATCGCCCCAAGCTTGGTATTTTGGTAACGCGACTTTTGGGATTTGAGAATGTGATAAACTTTCGGTATGGGTTTGAATTTTGATTTCCTTATCACGTACTTTGAAGCTATATACCGGATTTTTATATTTGTTTACCTTATCATTCCAAGTGAGAATAATTTCCCAGTTGAACGGATCGAGGTTCATTTTTACGCGATCAAATTCTTTAACCAATAGGTTTAGAAAATCCTTGTTATTATTATTGATATCCAGACTATTAGCATCTATTCCTGATTTATCAATTTGTATAGTTTTTTTGTTTACACTTTCAATTGTTTTATAAATACCATATAGCTTTTGAGCTACTTCCACTTGTGTCACAACAGTCTCGTCAAACTTGCGATTATTCTCGGCAATTTCAGATAAATAACGTGTTCTATGGGGTGGAATTACATAAATCTTTTCACTCATTTCGCGGGTAATTTGAAAAGTCGATTTCAAATCGGCTCCAGTAACTTCCACTACTTTATCCATGATTTTTTTATAGAGCGTATTCATTCCTGGATCATTGAACTGCGAAGCAATCGTACCAAAGACCGGCATTTCATCAGGATTTGTATCCCAAAGATTATGATTGCGTTGGTATTGTTTTTTTACATCGCGCAAGGCATCTAAAGCACCACGTTTGTCAAACTTGTTCAATGCTACTAAATCAGCAAAGTCCAACATATCAATCTTTTCTAATTGCGTAGCCGCACCAAATTCGGGCGTCATGACATACAATGAAACATCAGAATGTTCTATGATTTCGGTATCACTTTGTCCAATACCCGAAGTTTCTAAAATAATAATATCATATTTAGCCGCTTTCAAGACTTGTATGGCTTCATTAACATATTTTGACAAAGCCAAATTGGATTGACGTGTAGCCAACGAGCGCATATAAACTCTAGGATTATTGATAGCATTCATACGAATTCTATCACCAAGCAAAGCCCCGCCTGTTTTACGTTTTGAAGGGTCAACCGAAATCAAACCGATAGTTTTTTCTGGAAAATCAATTAAAAAACGACGCACTAATTCGTCCACCAAAGAGGATTTTCCAGCACCACCAGTACCCGTAATGCCTAACACAGGAATATTTATATGTTCATTTTTCTTATGAATGGCATCAAGTGTATCTTTGGCCACATCAGGAAAATTCTCCGCAGAAGAAATCACACGAGCAATTGCCGTAGTATTCTTTTCTTCAAAGTGATTAATTTCATCTTTCAAAACATCGCCTACAGGATAATCTGATTGTTGTACTAAATCGTTAATCATACCTTGTAATCCCATAGCACGACCATCATCAGGAGAATAAATTCTTGTGATGCCATAGTCTTGAAGTTCCTTAATTTCTGAGGGCAAAATAACACCACCACCACCACCAAAAATCTTTATGTGCCCTGCTCCTTTTTCTTTCAATAAATCATACATGTACTTGAAATACTCATTGTGTCCTCCCTGATAAGAAGTCATAGCAATAGCATTAGCATCTTCTTGAATAGCAGTATTTACTACTTCTTCTACACTACGGTCATGCCCAAGGTGTATCACTTCAACACCAGTTGCTTGTATGATGCGTCGCATGATATTGATGGCAGCATCGTGTCCATCAAAAAGAGAAGCAGCAGTAACTATTCTAACTTTATTTATTGGGATGTAAGATGTTTGTGGTTCCATTTTGCGGATATGATAATTTAAGTGACGCAATTTACATAATAAATAAAAATATTACAACGATTTCGTGGAAAACATAAAAATAATACACATCAAAAAAAGACTTTATTTAATAGCAACAAAATGCTAGATTTACAAATAATAACTGGCTTCATTTTTGATATTTAGTAAAAAAAATAAAAACATGAAAATAATAGTAACGTTGCTCCTATTTCTTCCGGTATTCGGTTTTGCACAAGGTGGTATTTTAGATAAAATAAAAAAAGATGTCCAAAAAGAAGTTCAAAAAGTTGTTCCTGTAGATTTAAATATTTTAAATGGTGCTTTAGAAAATGTTGATATAGCTGCTGGTTT
>CALPPS020000051.1 GCA_943325515.2 Flavobacterium psychrophilum | reverse complement strand
TAGTAGTGCAGGTTGGGACGGAACCTTTAACGGAAGTCCATTACCATCAGATGATTATTGGTTTACAGTAGATTACGAAGAAACAAATTTAGGAAAACAATTTAAGTCCCATTTTTCGTTGAAGAGATAGTTAGTTACTTAATACTTATAAAAGAATAAAATGCCACTTTTTAAAGTGGCATTTTATTTGTGGAGTCGCCGAGAGTCGAACTCGGGTCCAAACAAGCAACTAAAGAGCTTTCTACACGTTTATTTTCTGATTGGTTTTTCGATGTTTTGCTAGACCAGAAACAGCCACAAAACACTTAGCTTCTTAAATTTTCGTAACAGTCTCGTAGCGCAACTATTCTTAGGTTTATATTTACGATTTACCTATACCGACCGCCACAAACCAAAGCTTTCGAGGTAAATCCTGCTTTCCTACCTGGTAGGACGAGGCTAATCTTACTATAAATTCAGATTATGCAGCAAGAGCGTAGTTTCCTTCGCCGTTTATGTTTTTGTACCTTTGGATTTACGAGCAAAAAATACAATGCTCGACGTGCTTACTGTTCAATTCGACTTGCTGTCAAAACCAGTCGACCCCATTTTTCAGTTTTATATTCTCTGTTCTCAGTTTTCAAACAGAAAAATCGAAACCTGATGGCAAAGATAAGCTATTTTAAAACTGATGTCAAGAGTTTTTATTCTTCGCCGTCATCACGAAGTTTAAATGGATAATCACCAAAGAGTGAGGCCAACCTTTTCGTTTGATAGGTCTTTTTAGTAAACTTATTAGATAACACAATAATGGATACTTTTTGTTTTCGTAAGGTTATGAATGAGGAAGTGTTGCCATGCCACCATCCGTTGTGATAGTAGAAGGGTTCGCCTTTTTCAAATTCAATCATGCGCACACCAAGACCATAATTGCGTAATCCTTTGCTTTCATAACTATATCCTTTATAAACTTTTTTGAGTAACTCAGGATTTAGGAAAAATGTTGAATAACGCGCTTTGTCAAATTTTAATAAATCTCTAGGCGTAGAATAAATATTTTTGTCACCATAAATGCCATCAAGATAATCTATGCCGATTTCAACATTATTTCCTTTATAAGATGGCGCTATGATATCTTTATCTTTGGTGATATCAAATACAAAAGTATTAGTCATTTTTAGCGGATTAAATATCATCTCTTTCAAGGCTTCTGGATATTTTAACCCAGTAATTTTTTCGATGATTAATGCCAACATGGCATAGTTGGTGTTGCAATAACTGAAACGAGTATCGGTTTTAGATTCTAAAGGAATTTGTTTGGCTACCATCACCTTTACAATATCTTTATTAGTTAAGGTTTGTTTCTTATCCCAATTATTGTTTTCATAGGTGAAATAGGAATAATTTTTCATACCGCTTCTATGGTTAAGTAGGGTTTGAATAGTGACATCAGAATAGGGAAAATTAGTAATAATGGTGTTTACTTTTTGATTTAAGGATAATCTTTTGGTATCTACTAACATCAAAATAGCAGTTGATGTTAAAACTTTACTTACTGAGGCAATATGCAATGGAGTATCTTTGGTTATTGATGCATTTTTACTTCTATTGGCATAGCCCATGTAATTTTCATAAATGATTTGGCCATTTTTAGCTACCAAGAAAGCTACATTATCATTTTTCTCTGACCATGTTTTTTCAAAATATCGAGAAACTTCATAGTTTTTTTCTTTAATATAAGAATTGGTTAATTTTGGTAATGCTTGCTGTAAGGGGAGCATCACAGGTATTCCATTTTTATTAACTTTAACAATACCATCCTCATTTTTTTCTTGCTTTGTACAAGATATTACTACTAATGTTGCAGCAAAAAATAGTGTTATATAGCGGGTTATTTTGAAATACATTTTTAGCTTATTGGAAAACAAATATAATTATTCAACAAGAGTATTAAACCATAAAATTATAAAGCTATCAACATGTTTTTCACAATTTATAGTATAGTTTTTGTAACCTATTTAATGTCAATTAATGCTTTATAAGAGATACGAATTTATTTCTTATAAAAAGTTTTGAAAACGTTTTCGTTACTACTACTTTTGAAGTAAATAAAATGTCTTATGAAGTTTGGAATTATAAAAGAAAGAAAGATACCCGTTGACAGAAGAGTTGTTTTTACGCCTCAGGAATTAGTAAGGTTGCAAAAAGATCATCCAAATGCCATGGTGAAAGTAGAAAGTTCGGACATTCGTATTTTTAAAGATAAAGAATATACGGATTTAAATATTGAAGTATCCGATGACATTATTGATTGTGATGTTTTCTTTGGCGTAAAAGAAATTCCGATAGATTACTTAATTCCCAATAAAAAGTATTTCTTCTTTTCACATACTATCAAAAAACAAGTACATAATCGTGAACTGTTACAGGCTATTTTAAAAAATAATATTGAATTATATGACCACGAAACCATTGTAGACTCAAGTAACAGAAGATTAATTGGTTTTGGTCGCTATGCTGGCATTGTGGGTGCTTATAATGGTTTTAGAGCATTTGGCATCAAATATGATTTATTCACCATTCCAAAAGCAGAAACATTACATAATAAAGAAGATTTAACTCTTCGATTAAAAAGATTAACCTTACCCAATATCAAAATTGTGTTAACTGGTCATGGTAAAGTAGGCATGGGTGCTAAAGAAATCTTGGATGGTATGAAAGTAAAACAAGTTACTATTGATGATTTTCTATCAAAGATTTATTCGCAGCCAGTATATTGTCAAATAGATGTTTTAGACTATAATAAAAGATTGGACGGACAAGTTTTGGATAACAATGATTTCTATAAAACACCTGAAGAATATATAGCTGATTTTGAGCGTTTTACTAAAGTAGCCGATATCTTTATGGCAGGACATTTTTATGGAAATGGAGCCCCTAGCATTTTAACACGTGAAATGCTCAAGGCGCCAGATTGTAAAATAAAAGTAGTTGCAGATATTTCGTGTGATGTTGGTGGGCCTATTGCTTGTACTATAAAAGCTTCTACTATTGCCGAACCATTTTTTGGTTATTTACCAAGTACAAATGAGGAAGTTCCTTTTACACACCCAGGTTCTATAATGGTTATGTCAGTAGATAATTTGCCATGTGAATTGCCTAAAGACGCTAGTGAAGGATTTGGTGAAATGTTTATGGAACACGTAATCCCTGCTTTTTTTAATGGCGATAAAGATTGTATTTTGCAGCGTGCCAAAATAACTGAAAATGGAAAATTAACTCCACGATTTAGCTATCTTCAGGATTATGTTGATGGAAAATAAACCATAATATGAAAGTGAAACGATAAATGTCTCTATTTTTGAATATTAATCTTTTAAGGATCATTATAAATGAAACTAAAATTTACATTTTTACTTATAATTTTTTTTGGAATCTTTTTGTGTTATTCTCAAAAGAACAAAAACGACATAAATAGTTTTCCAAAAGACATCTTTGTTTCCGAATTGATTGCAAAAATGACTTTGGAAGAAAAATTAGGACAACTCAATTTGCCAACATCAGGCGATATTACAACAGGTCAAGCCAATAGTTCTAATGTAGCTAAAAATATTGAACAAGGAAAAGTAGGTGGATTATTTAACATCAAATCAGTTCAAAAAATAAAAGAAGTACAAAAAATTGCCGTAGAAAAAAGTCGATTAAAAATTCCATTACTTTTTGGAATGGATGTTATTCACGGATACGAAACAACATTCCCAATTCCGCTTGCATTATCGTGCACTTGGGATATGAACTTAATAAAAAGAAGTGCTCAAATTGCTGCTCAAGAAGCCAGTGCTGATGGTATCAATTGGACATTTTCGCCGATGGTCGACATTTCTCGCGATCCTCGTTGGGGAAGAGTTTCAGAGGGTTCGGGTGAAGATCCTTACTTAGGAAGTCAAATTGCAAAAGCAATGGTTATGGGTTATCAAGGCGATAATTTATCTAAAAATAACACCATATTATCTTGTGTTAAACACTTCGCACTTTATGGCGCTCCAGAAGCTGGTAGAGAATATAATACGGTTGACATGAGTAAAATTAAAATGTATAACAATTATTTTCCGCCATATAAAGCTGCAGTTGATGCTGGTGCTGGTTCAGTAATGGCTTCTTTCAATGAAGTTGATGGAATCCCAGCTACAGCAAATAAATGGTTGATGACCGATGTTTTGAGAAAGCAATGGGGTTTTAAAGGATTTGTAGTTACTGATTATACTGCAATTATGGAAATGGAATATCATGGCATAGGCGATTTGCAAACTGTTTCTGCTTTGGCACTAAACGCAGGTATTGAAATGGATATGGTAAGCGAGGGTTTTTTAAATACATTGCAAAAATCATTGAAAGAAGGAAAAGTTACTATCGAAGAAATAGACAATGCTGTTAGATTAATTTTAAATGCTAAATATGATTTAGGATTATTTCAAGATCCATTTAAATATTGTGATGAAAATAGAGCAAAAACAGAAATTTTCACACAATCAAATAGAGCGGAAGCTAGAAAAATTGCTTCTGAATCTATGGTTTTGTTAAAAAATAAAAATCAACTTTTACCTCTAAAAAAATCAGGAAAAATTGCTCTTATTGGCCCATTGGCTGACGCCAAAGAAAATATGACAGGAACCTGGAGTTTGGCTACAAAACAAGAAAATTCGATATCGGTACTTGCAGGACTCAAAGAAGCAGTTGGAAATAACACTAAAATTTTATATGCTAAAGGTAGCAATCTTGACTATGATGAAGCTCTAGAAGAAAGAGCCACCATGTTCGGCAAAACCCTGCATAGAGACAAAAGGACTAATGAAGAATTATTGAATGAAGCTTTGATAATAGCTAATCAATCAGATATTATTATTGCTGCACTTGGTGAATCTGCCGAATTAAGCGGTGAGTGTAGCAGCCGAACCAATCTAGAAATTCCGCAAGCTCAAAAAGATTTATTACAAGCTTTATTAAAAATAGGAAAACCTGTTGTTTTAGTCTTATTTAACGGAAGGCCATTAGTTTTAAACCAAGAAAACGATACAGTCCCTGCCATTCTAGAGGTATGGTTTGCTGGGAGTGAAGCAGGTTTGGCTATTGCAGATGTTTTATTTGGCAACGAAAATCCATCTGGAAAATTAACAGCTACTTTTCCTAGAAGTATTGGTCAGGTGCCAATTTATTACAGCGCCAAAAACACAGGAAGGCCACTGGGAAACAAAGATGGTGTTTTTGAAAAATTCAAATCCAATTATATTGATGAACGTAACGAACCGCTATTTCCCTTCGGATATGGATTGAGTTATACCACTTTTGAGTATTCTAATTTGAAAGTTTCTTCCACTAAAATGTCGATATCAGAAACTTTAAAAGTAACTGTTGATATAAAAAACACAGGAAATTTTGACGGAAAAGAAGTGGCACAGTTGTACATCAGAGATTTAGTTGGCACAGTTACACGCCCAATTAAAGAATTAAAAGGCTTTCAAAAAATAGCCCTTAAAAAAGGTGAAAAGCAAACCGTTACATTTGAAATTTCAGTTGAAGATTTAAAATTCTATAATTCAGATTTGGAATTTGTTGCTGAACCTGGCGAATTTGAGGTTTTTATTGGAAAAGATTCAAATGTGAGTACAAGCACAAAAATTGAGTTAGTTAAATAGATATTTGGATTGTTTTTTAAAAAAAAACTCTTTAATTAATAGCTAAATGAAAGCTTTTAATAATAATGCTGTAGGACCAAAAAGTGAAATTAATAAAGTAGAATAAAAATCAAAATAAACATAAAAATTACAATTCAAATTACGACTTTTATAAATTAATTTAAAAAGTAAATCAATAATAAATAACCAACACCAAACCAATCTATGAGTACATCAACAGCAAAGACCAATTGGGCACAATTTATTCCTTTAGTAACCGTTTTCTTCTTTTGGGGATTTGTTGCTGCCAGTAATGATATTTTAATTCCAGTTTTCAGAAAAGCATTTGATTTAACCCAAGGCCAAAGTCAGTTGGTATCAGTCGCATTCTACGTTGCTTATACGGTAGGTTCAATTATCTATATGATTATTTCGTATTTGACAAAAGGAGATTTAATTAATAGAATTGGATATAAAAATTCTTTAGCTTTAGGATTAGTGATTTCGGCTTTGGGAACATTATTATTTTATCCTGCAGCAAATATGCATTCATTTCCTTTAATGTTATCTGGATTGTTTACTGTGGCATTAGGATTTTCTTTGCAACAAACGGTAGCCAACCCATTAGCAATTGCGTTAGGACCAATAACTACAGGTTCTCAACGATTAACATTAGCTGGCGGAATAAATAATTTAGGAACTACAATTGGACCGCTAATTGTGAGTTTTGCCATTTTTGGAGCTGCAACTTCTACCAATACCGAAATGAGTATTGAAAGTGTGAAAACACCTTATTTGGTATTAGGCGTTGCTTTTTTAATTGTAGCTGTTATGCTCAAAATGTCTTCAATTCCCGATAAGCCTGTAGCTGTTATTGAAACTGAAGGTGATTCTAATGCAAGCCGCAATTCTGCATTAAAATATCCTCAATTGATTTTAGGGATGATTGGAATCTTTGTTTATGTTGGGGTAGAAGTTTCTACAGCTGCGAATTTACCAGCATATATGGAGAGTAAGTTAAGTTTTGCTATTGGCGATATTGCTCCTTACATATCTTTATATTGGGCGAGTTTAATGATTGGTCGTTGGACAGGTGCTGTTGAAGCTTTTACGGATGATATGAATAAACAAAAAGTACTTCGTTTTATTGCCCCTTATTTGGCATTTGGCGTTTTCTTATTTGTTAATGCTGTGGCTAAACATGATTTAACCCCTTTCTATATATATGGATTAATTATTTTAGTTTTGATTGCTGCTGATATAGCAAGCAAAGGAAATCCTGCTAGAATGTTACTTATATTTTCAACTTTAGGAATAGTAGCTTTATTTACTGGGATGGCAACAAGCGGCATGATAAGTGTTTATGCCTTTACTAGTGTTGGATTATTTTGTAGTACACTTTGGCCTTGTATCTTTACTTTAGCCGTAAGCGGATTAGGAAAAAACACAAGTCAAGGAAGTAGTTTTTTGATTATGATGATAATGGGTGGGGGTATTATAGCCTGGCTACAAGGCGAAGTAGCAGGAAATATTGGTATTCAAAACAGCTATATTGTTGGCGTTTTTTGTTTTGCTTATTTAGTTTTCTATGCCTGGAAAGTGAACGCTATATTAAAAAAACAAGGAATCGATTTTGATAAGAAAGTTAGTAGCGGACATTAATCCTTTACTATTATAAAATCATAAATCCCGCATCGTTTTTAACTTTGCGGGATTTTTTAATAAAACCTAACCATCAATCTTAAACTAACCTACCTTATTTTCTTTCTTTATCGTATTCAACTTTTGCTTTCGTGCCATCAGCTTTGTAATAGTAGTAATCGCTGTTATTATCATTATAGCTTGATGCTGTATAATTATCATCAAAATAATGATTGTTATAGTTGTATGCGTATCCTGAGCTACTGTAACCTTTTATACATCCAACGGTATCTACTATTTCTCCTCTATAGTTATACACAATTCGCATATTACCTATTTGACATAAAGCAAATCTGGTGTATCTCATATAAACACTTCCAATACGATTTACCCTATCTCTGCTATCATAATTGATAAATGTGTTACCAATTCTTCTTACTCTACCAAAACTATCATGTTCTATTCGAGTGCCATAATTCATCGTTCTTCTTTCTTGACCATTTCCTCTTTTGCCAGCGGTTTTATAAAAATAATCGCCTTCGCTGTCGAGTGGACGAGTGTTAAAATCAAATTCTCCATTTGGAAAAACGAAAAACTCAATACCTCTTTCCATAAATGAGATTGGTACTTCAAAGTTACAATTTGTTCTATATTCTGTTGCGTTTACAATTCCACTTGTAATTAAAACGCTTGCTACTAAAAAGGTAATTTTTTTCATGTTCTTAAATTTATGCGTTTCGCTTACTATTTCGATTTTCAGCTTCTTCGAACGGAAATCATTTCTGTTAGTATCCCTATTTCAATTGACGTGCCACAAAAGGTAAATCAATTCTTAAGATTTCATTAAAAAAGCTTAAAGGCTTTATTTTTAGAGCGTTTAGAAGAGTGTTTGTTTTTGTTGTAATTAATAAACAATTTCAAATATGTTATTTTATTGATTACATTTGTTAATCATTTTTGAATTTAAAAAAAATTGTTACATTAAATTATTAATGAAAAAACTACTCTTTTTATTTTTCTTATTGTCTGGTATTTTAAAGGGGTACAGCCAAAATTATATTCCTTATTATGGTAGTATTGTTGATCAAGTATCTTCCTCAGATATTCTCTCAAATTTAAATGAATTTGAAAATCTTGGTATTAAGAGAAAAGGTACGACAGAATTGCAAAATACTCTAAATTGGCTTAAAGCTAAATACTTGAGTTACGGTTATACTGCAACACAAATACAAGAATATAGTTTTACAAATGGCACGGCTATTTGTAAAAATTTGGTTGTTACCAAAGTTGGTACTCTCTATCCAAATACTTTCATTATTCTATGTGGTCATTATGATACTATAACAGGCAAAGGAACAAACGACAATGGGAGTGGAGTTGTTACTATTTTTGAAGTAGCAAGGTTGCTTAAAAATATCCCAACAGAATACTCTATAAAATTTATTAATTTCAGTGGAGAAGAGGATGGGTTAATTGGCAGTCAAAATTTTGTATCTAATGTTGTTAATACTACTTCTCCAAAAATGGATATTAGACTTGTCTTTAATATTGATGAAGTAGGCGGAAGGGCTGATATGACCAATGATACTATTACTTGTGAAAGAGATACAGGTAGTCCAACTATGAACAATGCTGACTCTAACACCATTACCAATGAATTAATAAAGTGTGTTGGATTATATTCTCCTTTAAATACTTTTTTATCTTATGCCTATGCTTCTGATTATATGCCTTTTGAAGACAACAACGAGGTAATAACAGGTTTTTTTGAAAAAAATGAAACACCCCATAGACATACAGCAACTGATTTATTAATTAATATGGATCCAGTTTATGTTTATAATATTGCAAAAGCAGCTACTGGTGCCATGTTGCATTTTGCAAAAGCTAGTACATCAGAATTAAATTGTCAAGCATTTGAAAATAATCATCAAGTAAGTTTTTATCCAAGTCCAGCAAAGGACTTTTTGAATATTAATTTAGGAAGTTTAACAGATACCAATTATTCTTTTTCTATTATAGATTTACTAGGAAAAGTAGTTTTAAATAAAAAATTTGAGAATCCTCATCTGATAGAAGCGGTTTCAATAGAAGGATTAGTTAAAGGTATATATCTAGCTGTTTTACAATCTAAAAACGAAAGAATTACTAATAAAATTTTAGTGGAGTGATTTATAACTTTTATATCTTTTCTTTGAGATAAGAACCTGTAATTGATTTTTTGTTTTTCACAATATCTTCAGGTGTTCCCACAGCAAGTAGTTGACCTCCATTTTCGCCTCCTTCTGGTCCGAGATCAATAATCCAATCTGCACATTTTATTAAATCAAGGTTATGTTCAATTACTATAATTGAATGTCCTTTATCAATTAGCGCGTCAAAAGAAGCTAAAAGTTTTTTGATATCATGAAAATGTAATCCAGTAGTTGGCTCATCAAAAACGAACAAAGCTTTTTCTTTTGTAACTCCTTTTACTAAAAAAGAGGCTAATTTTATACGTTGTGCTTCTCCTCCGGAAAGAGTAGAAGAGGATTGTCCAAGCTGGACATAACCTAAACCAACATCTTGCAATGGTTGTAATTTTTGAATAATTTTAGTTTGTTTTTTTTCTGCAAAGAAAGCAATGGCATCATCAATAGTCATGGTTAGAATATTATCAATATTCTTTCCTTCAAATGCTACTTCCAATACTTCTTTTTTGAAACGCTTTCCTCCACAAGTTTCACAAGGCAATGAAACATCTGCCATAAATACCATCTCTACATTAATAGAACCTTCTCCTTTACAGGTTTCACATCGTCCACCATCAACATTAAATGAAAAATGCTTGGCTTGATAGCCACGAACTTTAGATAGTTTTTCTTTAGCATATAAATCGCGAATGTCATCATACGCTTTGATATAAGTAACAGGATTAGAACGAGAACTTCTTCCAATTGGGTTTTGATCCACATATTCGATATGTTTAATATGAGAAAAACTTCCAGTCATTTCAGTAAACTGTCCTGCTTTATCTCCAATTCCTTCTAGTTTTTTCTGCATGGCTGGAAAAAGGATTTTCTTCACCAACGTACTTTTACCACTTCCAGAAACTCCCGTTATTACGGTTAAACATTCTAAAGGAAATGATACATCTACATTTTGTAAATTGTTTTCTCTTGCTCCTTTTATTTCGATAAAATTGTTAGATTTTCTTCTTTTTTTCGGTACAGCAATTTCTAATTGACCGTTTAAATATTTTGATGTTAATGATTCAGCTTGAAGTATTTCAGCATAATTACCTTCGGCAACTAGTTCACCACCAAAAGTTCCAGCTTCAGGACCAATATCTATAATTCTATCTGCCGCTTTCATAATATCTTCATCATGTTCAACTACTATGACTGTATTTCCTAAATCACGAAGATTTTTCAAAACTTTAATTAAACGTTCCGTGTCTTTCGGATGCAAACCAATACTAGGTTCATCAAGAATGTACATCGAACCTACCAAGCTACTTCCTAAAGATGTGGCTAAATTGATTCTTTGGGATTCTCCTCCAGACAGTGAAGCAGAATTTCTATTTAAGGTTAAATAATCTAATCCAACATCGCTTAGAAAGTTAAGTCTGTTTTTGATTTCAATTAAAAGTCGCTTGGCTACTTTCTGGTCATACTCAGAAAGTGATAGCTCATTAAAAAAAGGTAGTAATCGCTTTATAGACATATCCACTAATTCCGAAATGGTTTTACCATTTACAGTAATATAATTAGCTTCTATTCGAAGTCTTTTTCCTTTGCAGGTTGTACATTTTGTTTTGCCACGATAGCGCGATAACATTACACGATTTTGAATTTTATAGCTTTTATCTTCTAGTTCTTTAAAGAAATCATTTAAACCAGTAAAAAACTTATTTCCTTTCCAAATAAGTTCTTTTTGCTCTTCTGTAAGCTCAAAATAAGGTTTATGAATTGGGAAATCAAATTTATAAGCATTATTTACTAATTGATCTCTATACCAACTCATGCTCTCACCTCTCCAAGGAAAAATTGCATTTTCAAACACAGAAAGAGATGAATTTGGAATGACTAATTCGGTATCAATTCCTATTACATTACCATAACCTTCACAAGTTGGACAGGCACCATAAGGATTGTTAAAACTAAACAAGTGAATATTTGGTTCTAAGAAAGTAATGCCATCTAATTCAAAGTTAGCACTGAAATTGAAACGTTTTTTAGTGTCTAATTCTTGTAAATAACAACTCCCTTTTCCTTCAAAAAAAGCAGTTTGAACCGCATCAGCCAATCGATTATAAAAGTCTTCTTCCTCTTTAACAATAATTCTGTCAATAATAAGTAAAATATCCTTTCCGTCTAGTGAATGTTGTTCAAGCTCATCCAAACGAACCATCTCATTATTCATTAAAATACGTGAAAACCCTTGTTGTAATAATACCTTTAGTTTGTCTTCAAGTTTTCGATCAGTTTCTAAATGAATTGGCGATAGTAGTAACCATTTGCTCTCTAAAGCAAATACTTTTACCTTATTTATAACATCAGAAACCGTATCCTTTTTAACTTCTATGCCAGAAACTGGAGAAAATGTTTTTCCAACACGAGCAAAAAGTAATTTTATATAATCATAAATTTCAGTTGATGTTCCAACTGTTGAACGTGCATTAGTGGTATTCACTTTTTGTTCAATAGCAATAGCAGGAGCAATACCCTTTATATATTCGACTTTGGGTTTGTCTAATCTACCTAAAAATTGTCTTGCGTAACTAGATAAGCTTTCAACATAGCGTCTTTGTCCTTCGGCATACAATGTATCAAAAGCTAGACTCGATTTTCCTGAACCTGAAAGCCCTGTGATGACAATCAATTTATTTCTTGGTATAACTACGTCCAAATTCTTTAGATTATGAATTTGAGCACCTTTAATTAAAATATTTTTTTTAGGTTCTAACGTAGCAATTTCTGAACTCTTCATAGCAAAAAAGTAATTTTTTGTAAATGTAATCAATTCTGTGTTTAATTATTTTGTTCGACATTGCAAACGTTTATGTAAAATCAGTAAAGATTTTTTTAAATAATTTTAAAAAAAGCGTTCAATTTTTATAATTTATGTTTTTTTAATAGTTTATTAATTCATTATTTAAATTGATTAAATAAAATCACTACTGATTTTTACATTTTACCTCAACATTAACTTAACAAAAAAAACCTTAAAATTTCTTTTGGCATTATTAATTTCTTAATAATAGTAATATTATATGCTATTGTATCTCATTTTTCATTTTTTCGTATTGTATAGTTTTTGTATGGTTAAAGATTTAAATTAATTAACAATAATATTTTAAATTTGATTTTAACTTATAAAATTATATTATTATGAAAAAAATTACTTTCTTTTTATCATTAATGTTTTGTTCACTATCTTTTTCTCAGAATTTAGTAGTAAACGGTGATTTCCAAACAGGGTTGGAAGCTCCTTGGTATGGTGTTGCTGCTAATGTAGTTGACTTGGATGTAGAGACTCTTAGTGGTGTTTATGTCAATCAAGCAAACGTAACTGCTACTGGACCTGCATATAATGTTAACTTAAGTCAAGAAATTCCTTTGGTTAATGGAAAAACTTACTTATTAACATTCGATGCATTTACTGATGCAGATACTAATACAAGAACTATGAATGTAGGGCTTGGTCAAACTGGACCACCTTATAGTTCTTTGGAATCAACTCCATTATTAACAGCTACACTTCAAAGTTTTTCCTATCAATATACTATTAATTATGGTGATGCTGTTCCTGATAGGGTAATTTTTGATATGGGTGCTGCTTTAGGATATGTGTTTATTGATAATGTTTCTGTTGTTGAAGTTATTAATACTTGTAATAACGGTATTCTAGATGGAACTGAAACTGCTATAGATTGTGGTGGTTTTTGTCCTCCATGTGTTACACCTCCAACAGTGAATTCTCAGGTTCCACCAGCTAGGTTGCCAGCAGATGTTATTTCTATTTACAGTGACGCGTACACAAGTATTTCTCCTATAAATTTAGATGCAGGATGGTGTAATGGTGGTAATCCTGGTGCTGTACAAGCTACAACAGCCGGTGGGGCTGCCAACAATGTGTTAGCCTACAAAGGTAATGCTTGTCAAGGAATTACTTTTCCTACAGCAACTCAAAATGTAGCGGGTTTTACTAATGTACATGTTGACTTTTTTATTGCTTCTGGAACTAATTTAATTGGAAAGGTATTCAATTTAAAAATAATTCCTAATACAGGTGGTGGTCCAGCTGAAGTGGAAATTCCTATTGATATTAATGGTCTCTCTCCAGTCCCAGTTCCTGGTACATGGTATTCTTTCGATAGAGCTCTATCTCCTTCCCAACTTTCAAAGTTAGTGACTTATCCGATTATGCATGAATTTGGAGTTACAAGTAACTTGAATAATGTATTATGGTACGATAATCTTTATATTTGGAAAGCTCCTTTGAGTACAAATGAGTTTGAAACAAGTTCTATTAAATTATACCCTAATCCAGCAACCAATTTTTTAAATATTGAAGCAGCAATGTCTATTGAAAAAGTTTCAATTTACAACATTTTGGGTCAAGAAGTAATCTCAAAATCTCCAAATGCTGAATTAGTTACTCTTGATGTTTCTAGCTTACAATTAGGAGTTTATATTGTAAAAACTTCTATCAATGGAAACGTTTCTTCAACAAGATTCATAAAAGAATAATTTTAAGTTAATTAAGTTATGGAAAAGGAATTTTCATATCATATGAATTTTCCTTTTTTTATTCTAAATAATAAATAAAAACGTTTTAATACATAAACATAAACAATAATCATGAAAAAAATCACACTATTATTATTCCTTTTGACTATTTCTCTAGGATTTGCTCAACAACAACAATACCTTTTTGATTTTGAACCAGGAACACCTTCTGGTGCTGCTACTAATTGGTTTACTTTTGACAATGGTTCACCCGCAGCTGAGATTGTTACAAATCCTGACCCTGACGGAGTAAACACTTCTGCAACAACTAAAGTTATGAAATGTGTCATGGGTCCTGAAAATGCCTTTTATGCTGGGGTTAATAACAGATGGCAAGATAGAGCATTTGGTACATGGAAAATTGATGCGGCAGTGTCAAGTAATTTAATTATTAGCATGGATATTAACAAAAATTATGTAGGAACTGTTGGTATCAAGATGGCAACAAATACTGGCGGTACGCCTTTTCAGATAACTGATCAAAATGTATCTAATAATGCTGTTAATGAGTGGGTAACGTTAACATGGACTATTCCTGCAATCCCCCCTACTTTAGAGACTAATATTGCTCAATTTGTAGTTTTTGTCGATTGGAGAACTAATGATGCAGGTTCACTTTTAAGAGCTCCTGGTAGCACAATTTATATTGACAATATTAGATTTAATGCACAGAAACTTACTGATCCTCCAGTTCCAACCTGTACTGATGGTATTTTAAATGGGACTGAAACTGGTGTTGATTGTGGCGGTTCATGTCCAGCATGTATTCTAGACCCAATGGTTTCTGCACCAGCACCAATTATACCAGAAAGTGAAGTACTATCTGTATATAGTGACACATATTTAACTAATAAAGTTACTGGTTTTGTTTTCCAAGATTTCACGGGTAATGGACCAAATTCTCAAATTGATATAGAAAGTAATGGAAATCAAACAGCAAAGCTAACTAATCTAACTTTTTATGGTCCTCGTTTTGATTCTGTAAATTTAACTGAAGAAATTTCTGCCGGTGTTCCAAAATATAATTATGTACACTTTAATTACTATGCAACTACTACTAATAAAATCGAGTTTTTTGTTATAGATCCCCAAGCTCCTTGTTGCGGTAGTGTTAATGAACCAAGGTATACCATTAATAATACAGGTGGAAATGAGGTTTTGGTTCGTGGTCAGTGGAAAAGTGTATTTATTCCGCTATCCGTTTTTAGCAACTACCCTGTAGGAGGTGCTTCTTGGAATGGTACTCCTGTTACTCAAATAAAGTTTGAAGGAAATGGTACAATGTATTATGATAACGTGTTTTTTAGTAGAAATAATGTTCTGTCATCTACAGATTTTGAAACTTTAAATTTAGCATTATATCCAAATCCTTCTACTAATGTTTTGAATATAGAATCAACTTCTATGATTGAAAAAGTTTCAGTATATAATCTTTTAGGTCAGGAAGTTATTTCTCAAACTCCAAATACAGAGTTAGTTACTTTAGATGTAGCTAGTCTTCAAGTAGGGGTTTATGTCGTAAAAACTTCTATAGGTGGAAATATTACTTCAACAAGATTTATCAAAGAATAATTTCAATTTAATTAGTTTTAAAAGCACGGAATTCATTTCGTGCTTTTTATTTTTTATTATAGAACACATTAAAATTATAGTGTTAAATCATTAATAATATTTTTTGAATTCGTAATATTGTAATACAATGAAAACAAAAAACTCTATTTGTTTTAATTTTATCATGCTATCTTTATTGTTAGCATTGTCCTCCTTTGTATATGCTCAAGATTTACCTCCAATAGTAAAATACAACTCCTCTACATATAATGCTGGTAATCAAAACTGGATGATTTCACAAGATGAAAATCAATATATTTATATTGCTAATAACGAAGGGTTGTTAGAGTTTAATGGATCAAATTGGGAACTTTATAAATCACCAAATGAAACAATTATTAGATCTGTTAAAGTTATTGGTAATAAAATATTTACTGGATGTTATATGGAATTTGGCTTTTGGAAAAAGCAAAATAATGGGCATCTAAAATATACTTCTTTGAGTAAAAACATAAAAAGTAAAATTTTAGTAGATGAACAATTTTGGAATATATTAAATTATGAGCAATGGGTTATTTTTCAATCATTAAATAAGATTTACATATATGACACTAAAACGAATACATTTAAAATAGTTATTCCTAACGGCAATATTTTAAAATCATTCAAAACAACAAATTCAATATATTATCAAACAGTTAATTATGATTTGTTTGAAATCGAAAATGGAACTAGTAAGTTGGTTTCTAATAACCCAATTCTAAAAAACAATAAAATTGTTAATATATTCTCTGTAGATGATGGATTATTAATACACACCCAGTTTAATGGTTTTTATAAATTAACCGATGGGAATTTATTAAAATTTAATACTGAAGCAGATTCAGAAATTGCAGCAAGTAGTATATACAGCAGCCAAATGCTTTTAAACGGTAGTTTTGCAGTCGGTACTATTTCAAATGGAGTTTTTATTTTGAAAAAAGATGGGAAAATTAAATACCATATTACCCAAAGTAAAGGTCTAAGTAATAATACAGTACTGTCTTTATATGAAGATATTGACAATAACTTATGGGTTGGATTAGATAACGGTATAAATTGTATCAATTTACAATCTCCGATCAGAAGTTTTTTTGATGAAACCGGAAAGTTAGGAACTGTTTATGCTTCAGTTTTATTTAAAGGAAAACTATACATAGGAACAAATCAGGGATTATTTTACAAAGATTTTGTTAATGATGAAGAATTTAAATTCATAAAAGGTACAAAAGGACAAGTTTGGTCACTTTTTGTTTGTAACGGAACTTTGTTTTGTGGTCATGACTCAGGTACTTTTATAATTGAAAACGATATTTCTAAAATGATTTTTTCTGAATCTGGAACTTGGAAATTTGAAGTAGCTCCTAATGATAGTAATATCATATTTCAAGGAAATTATTATGGAATGTCTGTTTTAGAAAAAATAAATAATCAATGGTTTTTTAGAAATAAAATCACCGGATTCAATTATTCTTCTAAATTTTTTGAGATTACAAATTCTAAAGAGGTATATATAAGTCATGAGTACAAAGGTATTTTTAGGGTTCAATTAGATAATAATTATAGAAGAGGATATAAATTATTTACTTATAAAAATCCAATAAAAGGGAAAAATGCGGGATTATCTAAATTCAACAATTCAATTTATTATGCCTATAAAGACGGAATATATAAATTGAATCAAACTAATAAACAATTTGAAAAAGATAATACAATAAGTACTATTTTTCAAAACAACGAATATACTTCTGGAAGATTAATTTTAGATAATTCCAATAAATTATGGGTTTTTTCTAAAAATCACATAAATTATTTTACAGTAAATAAATTAAATTCTAATTTAAAAAAGACTGTAATTTCAATACCTTCTTCAATTACCAATTCAATGCTTGGTTATGAAAACATAACTCAACTTTCAAACTCTCAATACTTAATAGGCACTACAGATGGTTATTATACTTTTAATATAAATGAATTAAGTTTTAAAAACTATAATGTAGCATTGTCTAATGTTAGTATCAATAAACTTAATGATAAACTTACTAGTTTTCCTGTAGATAAAGCTGGTGAATTTTCATATGATCAAAACAACATTACATTAAGTTATACAGTTCCCGAATACAATAAATATATCATTGCAGAGTATCAATATTTGTTAGAAGGATTTCAAAATGAGTGGAGCGATTGGAGCTCAAAAGCTACGGTAAATTTTAAAAATTTATCACCTGGAGATTATACTTTTAAAGTTAGATCTAAAGTAGTTAATTCTCAATTTAATAATTATGCAGTTTATTTATTTACTATTAAAAAACCATGGTATTTAACAAATTTAGCTTTAATTATTTATTTTATATTAATGGGTATTTTAGCTTATCATATAAATAAATTATATGAAAAATACTATGCAAAACAAAAACAAAAGTTAATAGAAGAAAACAACCTTTTGCTAGAAATTAAAGAATTAGAAAATGAACAACAATTAATGAAATTGAGAAATGAACAATTATCATTAGATGTAAACGAAAAAAGTAGAGAATTAGCGATTTCAACGATGAGTTTGATTAAAAAAGATGAGTTATTATCTTTGATTAAAGAAGATCTAAAAAAATCTTCTGATGAAGCTAGCTCAAGAAGTATTAAGTCTATAATAACTTCTACCATCAACAAAAATACATCTGTTAATAATGCATGGGATACATTTAAAGAAGCATTTGACACAGCTGATAAGGATTTTCTAAAGAAAGTAAAACTTGAACATGCTTCTTTAACTCCAAACGATTTAAGGCTTTGTGCCTATCTAAGATTAAATTTATCTTCTAAAGAAATTGCTCCATTATTAAATATTTCTGTTCGAAGTGTCGAGATCAAACGATATCGTTTGCGTAAAAAAATGGATTTACCCCATGAAACTGGTCTTGTTGAATATATATTATCAATATAGAATTATATATATTTAAAATTTAACTATACATAAGCTATACAAATAATGTTTTTCATCTTTAATAAAATATTATAATTAGCAATAAAATAACCTAAATTATCTTTTAAATCAACACAATACT
>CALPPS020000050.1 GCA_943325515.2 Flavobacterium psychrophilum | reverse complement strand
TTTTATCAATTAAACTTCAATAGAAAACTGAGAATCATATAATTTTTTATAGTAACCTTCTGCTTTGTTGACTAATTCTTGATGGGTTCCTTCTTCAACAATTTGTCCTTTATCCATTACAATTATTTTGTCTGCATTGACAATAGTTGCCAATCGATGCGCTATTACGATGGAGGTTCTTCCTTTTGTTATTTTTTCAGTTGCTTTTTGAATTAATTCTTCACTATAAGTATCAATAGAAGAAGTAGCTTCATCTAATATCAAAATACTTGGATTGCTAACATATGCTCGAAGAAAAGCTATTAATTGGCGTTGACCAGAAGAAAGCATCACACCTCGTTCTTTTACATCATAATCATAACCACCAGGCAAGCTTTTTATGAACTTATGAACTCCAATTTTTTTAGCAGCGGTTATTACATCGTCTTTTGAGATGTGTGGATTATTTAAAGTAATATTATTATGAATTGTATCTGCAAAAAGAAAAACATCTTGAAGAACAATGGCAATTTGGTTGCGAAGACTTTCGAGTTTAAATTCGTTGATGTTTTGGTCGTCAATATAAATTACTCCAGAATTAATTTCGTAAAACCGATTTAGAAGATTAATAATAGTAGATTTTCCAGCGCCAGTTGCACCCACTATAGCTATGGTCTCTCCAGATTTTACATTTAAATTAATGCCTTTTACTACTTCTTCATCAGTAATATAACTGAAACGCACATTTTCAAAACGAATGTTTCCATGAAAATGATTAGCAATTTTAGTTCCATTTAGTTGCACATCAACATCTGAATCCAAAATATCAAAAACACGATTGGCTGCAATCATACCCATTTGCATTTCATTAAATTTATCCGCAATTTGACGCAAAGGATTAAAGAGCATTCCTATGAACATAGTATAGGAAAACAAATCACCAAAGCTGGTAAATTTATCACCATCAAGAATATGAAAACCTCCATATAAAACTACTGCACCAAGTGTTAACGATGAAATAATATCAGCAATAGGGAAGAAGATGGAGTTATAAAAAATTGTTTTAATCCAAGCATTGTTATGTTTACCATTTATTTCTTTAAACTTTTCATATTCAATATCTTCACGGTTAAAAAGTTGCACTATTTTCATTCCTGTAACTCGCTCTTGAACGAAAGTATTCATATTGGCTACTTGATTTCGTACTTCTTCAAAAGCCAATTGCATTTTCCTTTGGAATATTCTAGTGATGTAAACTAGTACAGGCATAGCAATAATAACTATCCAAGTCAATCGCCAATTCATATAAAACATAAAAGCTAAAACCACCAACATTTTCATCAAATCACTCATGATCATAAATAATCCTTGACTAAAAATACGAGCTATTTGTTCAATGTCTGAAACTGAGCGCGTGACTAACATTCCCACAGGCGAATTGTCATAATATTTCATTCTAAAACTCAACATGTGTTTGAAAAGTTTTACTCTGATATCTTTGATAATGTCTTGACCTAAAATATTAGCCCAATAGACAAAAAGGAATTGTGATAAAACTTCGGCTAGCAAAACAAAACCCATAATGGTTACATAAAACAACAATCCGTGTTCGTCTCTGGGTTTTATGTAAGCATCAACCGTTTGTTTTAATAAATAGGGGCGAAGTGCTGCAAAAACAGAAAGAGAAACAGCAAATAAAATCACACCATAATATCTTAATTTATAGGGTTTGGTATATTTTAAAATTCGTTTAAATAAGTTAGTATCGAATGCTTTAGCTTTCATGTATTATTTGATGTATTCGTAGGCTATTTGAGTTAAATATAAGCCATGAGCAGGTGCTGAAAATCCAGCTTGACTTCGGTTTTTGCTTTCAATTATTTTTTCAAAATCAGTTAAACTTATTTTGTTTAAACCAATATTTATCATGGTGCCAACAATAGCTCTAACCATATTACGTAAAAATCTGTCGGCTGCAATTGTAAAAACTACTTTACTTCCTATTTGTTTCCAATTTGCTTCAAAAACAACACAATTAAAGGTTCTAACATCGGTATTCGTTTTAGAAAAACATTCAAAATCATTATACTTGAAAAGAATTTGACAAGCTTCATTCATTTTATCTAAATCCAAAGGTAATTGATGTAACCAACTGCCTTCGTTTTCAAAAACATCTTTGAACGTATGAATATGATATTCATAGGTTCGTTTGATAGCGTCAAATCGAGCATGTGCTTCGTTTGAAACTTTAATAACAGAATAAACAACGATGTCTTTGGGTAAAAAAGAATTCAATTTATGTACTAATTGATTAGTATTGATTTCTTTTTCAAAATCAAAATGAGCATACATTTGCTTGGCATGCACTCCAGTATCCGTTCTTCCAGCCCCAACAACGTCAATAGCTGTTTTTAGTAAAACAGACAGAGCTTTATTAAGCGTTTCTTGAACAGAATTAGCTTCGGGTTGGTATTGCCAACCATGATAATTAGTTCCTTTATAAGCTAATTCGATAAAATATCTCAATGTGTTTCTTCTAATTTTTGAAGTCACAAAGTTACAAAGATTTTATGTTGGTAAACCGTTAAAGTTTTTACTATAAATTTGCCTTTCATAATTTTTTAAAATGAAAAAAATCCTTTTAATTTCTGATACACATAGTCATATTGATGATGCTATTCTAAAATATGTCAATCAAGCTGACGAAGTTTGGCATGCTGGTGATATTGGTGATTTAATGGTTACAGATACTATTAAAAAAATTAAACCTATGCGCTCTGTTTATGGTAATATTGATGATGACAAAGCGAGATTAGAGTTTCCATTGAATAATCGTTTTTTATGTGAAAATGTTGATGTTTGGATAACTCATATTGGTGGTTATCCAGGTAAATATAATCAAGCGATTAGAAATGAAATTCAAACTAATCCTCCAAAACTTTTTATCTGTGGTCATTCCCATATTTTAAAAGTACAGTTTGATAAGAAGCTGAATTTATTACATATGAATCCTGGAGCTTGTGGTATATACGGTTTTCATCAAGTAAGAACAATGCTTCGTTTTGAAATTGATGGAGACAAAATCCAGAATTTGGAGATTATAGAACTGGGCAAAAAATAAAAAACCCAAACTTTCGCTTGGGTTTTTCGCAGCACTAAAAAACTAAGTTTATAGGTTTATCGTAATCGATCCACAGATTTTACGAGATCCTCATCCTTTTTGATGGCTTTGTTGGCCAAAACCAAAAGTACGATAGAAAAAATAGGTAAGAACATCCCAACACCTTTCTCAGAAATAGCTGTTTCTCCAGATGCAGTTAGTGTTCGATACACAAATAATCCTAATAAAATTAAATTTAATATTATATTCAATCTGCCCATGACAAATTGTTGTTGTCTTTTTTTATGTGATATAATGCTTAATAATGATAATGTATTACTCAATCCGAAAAGAGCAACATAGGTAAGATCCATCATAAAAAAAAAGGATTTCCCATTTGCATCTTTCCATAAAGGAAATAGAAAAGGTAGAACTGCCGAAACGATTAAGCTACCAATCAAATAATAAGTTTGTATTCTAAACATAGTTTTGAAAAATGATTTACAAAAATATAGTTTCTTTTTAAAAAATACTATTGCACGGTAAAATATTATTTGTATTATTGCATAATAAATCCGCAAGTACTTCAACATTCGGACTATTCTTTACAATAATTTCTACTCATATTTATACTATTTTCCCAAATCAAATTTTAAATCAAAACAATATTCATGTTTGATATTTCTGCCTTAAAAGAAATGAAGCTTGCTGAGCTTCAAGAAATTGCTAAATTAGCAAAAACAATAAAAGTTACAGGTGCCAAAAAAGATGTGCTCATTGCGCAAATTTTAGAACATCAAAATAAAGCTGTGGAAACTGAGATAACTAAAGTTGCTTCAGAAAAAAACCAAGAAAATAAATCCAAAAGAGCTCGAATCTTACCTGAAATTAAAAAAGCATCTGAAACAATTCAAAGTGATTTGTTTGAAAATGCAACAACAGTAAGTGAAAAAGTTCAAAAAATTATAGAAGAGAAACCTTCTTTACAAAATAATGCTCAAAAATTTAAAAAATCTTTTGATAAAAATAATAAAACTATTTCAACTGAAATTGTAACCGAATCAATTGAAACTGTAAAAAGTAATGAAGCTACTGAAAAAGAAGTTGTAGCTAACCCTAATCCAAACACCGATAATAATCGTGAACCAAGACCAAAATATCAAAATGGTAATGGTAATATGAATGCGAATAATAACAATCCTAACTTTAAAGGAAAAAAACCTAACAACTTTCGTGATTCCGATTATGAATTTGATGGAATTATAGAAAGTGAAGGTGTGCTAGAAATGATGCCCGACGGATATGGTTTCTTGCGTTCTTCAGATTATAACTACCTTGCTTCTCCCGATGATATCTATTTATCAACTTCACAAATTAGATTATTTGGATTAAAAACTGGTGATACAGTAAAGGGTGTTGTTCGTCCACCAAAAGAAGGAGAAAAATTTTTCCCACTTGTAAAAGTATTAAAAATCAATGGGCATGACCCACAAGTAGTTCGAGACAGGGTTTCTTTTGAACATTTAACGCCTATATTTCCAAAAGAAAAATTTAATATAGCTGATAAGCAAGCTAGTGTTTCTACACGTGTTATAGATTTGTTTTCCCCAATTGGAAAAGGTCAACGTGGTATGATTGTAGCCCAACCAAAAACAGGTAAAACAATGTTATTAAAAGACATTGCCAATGCCATTGCCGCTAATCACCCTGAAGTTTATCTAATCGTCTTGTTAATAGATGAACGTCCGGAAGAGGTTACAGACATGCAACGCAGTGTAAGAGGTGAAGTTATTGCCTCTACATTTGATAGAGAACCAATGGAACACGTTAAAATTGCTAATATTGTTTTGGAAAAATCAAAACGTTTGGTTGAATGTGGTCATGATGTTGTTATTCTTTTAGATTCTATTACTCGTTTAGCAAGAGCCTATAACACTGTGCAACCTGCATCTGGAAAAGTACTCTCTGGTGGAGTTGACGCTAATGCGTTACAAAAACCGAAACGTTTCTTTGGTGCTGCTCGTAATGTAGAAAACGGTGGTTCATTAAGTATTATTGCAACAGCTTTAACCGAAACGGGTTCTAAAATGGACGAAGTAATCTTCGAAGAATTCAAAGGAACAGGAAACATGGAGTTACAATTAGACAGAAAAATTGCCAACCGTAGAATTTTCCCTGCTATCGATCTGACTTCGTCAAGCACACGTCGTGATGATTTATTGTTAGACGAAAAAACTCTACAAAGAATGTGGATTCTCCGCAAATTCTTAGCCGATATGAATCCTGTGGAAGCAATGGATACTATTAATGATAAAATCAAGAAAACCCGAAACAACGATGAGTTCCTCATTTCAATGAACGACTAGATATATAATCCCAACTTAAAGGTTGATTACATATTAATAGGAGAATGTCTAGTGGACATTCGGCAGATGTTTTTTTGTAAGAATTCTTTTTTCTGTATCGCTATTTTAGGACAAGATAATTTGTTTTATTTTCGGTTTCTAAATTTTCTACTACTCTAAATTAACACTAAAACTCCAAAAATCCTAAATCTTTTAATCTTAATTCCTAAATAAAAAAATGTCATCTTGTCAGATTGATTTTATTTATAACTGACAAATTATTCTGATTTGTTGCTTGGCATAAAAGTTGACTTAGGGATAATAAGTTTTTAAAATTAAACACAATTAATAAAATATAAAATGGGAAAAATTATTGGTATCGACTTAGGTACAACCAATTCTTGTGTGGCAGTTATGGAGGGTGGAGAACCAGTTGTAATTGCAAACGCGGAAGGTAAAAGAACAACACCATCTGTAATTGCATTTGTAGAAGGTGGCGAAATTAAAGTGGGTGATCCAGCAAAAAGACAAGCAGTGACAAACCCAACAAAAACCATAGCGTCAATTAAGCGTTTCATGGGTAATAAATACACAGAAAGTGCTAAAGAAGCATCAACTGTAGCCTATAAAGTTGTAAAAGGAGATAATGACACACCGCGTGTTGATATTGACGGAAGACTTTATACACCACAAGAATTGTCAGCAATGACACTTCAGAAAATGAAAAAAACTGCCGAAGACTATTTAGGTCAAACAGTAACAGAAGCAGTTATTACGGTTCCAGCCTACTTTAATGATGCACAACGTCAAGCTACAAAAGAAGCTGGTGAAATAGCAGGTTTAAAAGTTATGCGTATCATCAACGAACCAACAGCAGCAGCTCTGGCTTATGGTTTAGATAAAAAAGGAATTGACCAAAAAATTGCAGTTTACGATTTAGGTGGTGGAACTTTTGATATTTCTGTTCTAGAACTAGGTGACGGAGTATTTGAAGTGTTATCAACAAATGGCGATACTCACTTAGGTGGCGATGACTTTGACCAAGTAATTATAGATTGGATGGCTAACGAATTTAATACCGAAGAAGGTATCGATTTACGTAAAGATCCAATGGCATTACAACGTTTAAAAGAAGCTGCCGAAAAAGCAAAAATTGAGTTATCTTCTTCCACACAAACAGAAATTAACTTGCCTTATGTTACAGCGACTGCTACTGGTCCAAAACACTTAGTAAAAAGTTTAACTCGTGCAAAATTCGAACAATTGGCAGAAACTTTGGTTAAACGTTCTATGGAGCCTGTTGCTAAGGCATTGAAAGATGCTGGTTTATCGACTTCGGATATTGATGAAGTAATCCTAGTTGGAGGTTCTACAAGAATTCCAGTGATACAAGAACAAGTTGAAAAATTCTTTGGTAAAAAACCATCAAAAGGAGTAAATCCTGATGAAGTGGTTGCTATTGGTGCAGCTATTCAAGGTGGCGTTTTATCTGGAGATGTAAAAGATGTTTTGTTATTAGACGTTACGCCTTTATCATTAGGAATTGAAACTATGGGTAATGTAATGACTAAATTAATTGAGTCAAACACTACTATTCCAACCAAAAAATCACAAGTATTCTCTACAGCTGCAGATAACCAACCAAGTGTTGAAATCCACGTAATTCAAGGAGAAAGAACTATGGCGGCAGACAATAAGACAATCGGTCGTTTTCACTTAGATGGTATTCCACCAGCACCAAGAGGAGTTCCTCAAATTGAAGTTACTTTTGATATTGATGCTAACGGAATTATTAAAGTTTCGGCTACTGATAAAGGTTCAGGAAAATCACATGACATTCGTATCGAAGCTTCCTCTGGTTTAACTCCAGAAGAAATCGAAAGAATGAAAAAAGATGCTGAAATGAATGCGGAAAGCGATAGAGTAGCTAAAGAGAAAGCAGATAAATTGAATGAAGCTGATGGTATGATTTTCCAAACAGAAAGTCAATTAAAAGAATTAGGAGATAAATTATCTGACGATCATAAAGTAGGAATTGAAGCTGCTTTAACTGAATTGAGAATGGCGCACCAATCACAAGATTTAGAAGCTATTCAAAAAGGTCTTGATAATATTAATGCCGCCTGGAAAGTTGCTACAGAAGCTATGTATGCACAAGGTGATGCAGGTCAAGCTCAAGAAGCTCAATCACAACCAGAAGCTCAAGGTGATAATACGCAAGATGTAGAGTTTGAGGAAGTGAAATAACAATCTTATAACAATAAGCCATAAAAACCGAGTATGTTATTACTCGGTTTTTTTATGTTTTAAATTGAACATTCTCTCTATTACAAAAACATGTGGAAAAGTTATAGCTGCTAAAAAAGAAAAGAATATAGAATCAAATATTTTATAATCTTTTAGTAAAAAATACAAAACTATTATACCAAATAATGAAATTAACCAATAAAGAAAAGCCGATTTACAATATGCCTTAAAATTTTTAAGTGATACATTACCGTATAAAAATTTTATTTGATCAAGCAGTGACGGTATGCTGTGCCAAAAAATAAAATAGATTACAAAAGCCCAAATTAAATCACCAACCTTAAAAATAATTGCGAAAACTATAAGATACAATATTTCAACAACCAATATTTTTTGAAATACTTTACTAGTAAAATAATTATAACAAAACATAGCTGCTAATAAAAAACCGCTAAGTTTTAATAGTAAAGAAATACTAATAAATGTAAAGTCTATTCCTGTTATTCCAAGCATTATATTAATAACTTCTTTATCATGAAATTGAAATAATAACAATAAAATAAACAAGCCATATATGGTATTAAATAATTTGCTTTTAATTTTATAATTATAAATTATTTTATTTTCCCAATGTTGTTCTCCAAAATGATAACTGCTAACAATTATAAATAAAAGCATTGCTAGCCAAGGAATAAAACTAAATAATAGTACTGCAATGAATATTACTATTAAATAATAGAATAATGTCTTCCAATATGATTTAGACTCCTCTTTATATATTTTTTTTATTAAGAGTAAATCATTAGCACCATGAACAATTCCAAACGATAATATTAATATAAAACCTACAATAAATTGAGTTTCATTTTTTATGAATGAAGTGAGCCACAAACCTAGAAAGCTTGTTAATATTGATAAATTTGTAATTTTAGACATACTATTTTAAATAATTTTTAAATATATATATAAAAAAACAATTAAAAAATTTTTTTATTTGTTTCAATTTTTTTAACTTTGATTAAACAATTAATCAATTTAAACCATTATTTTATGACAAATTTTATTTTATCAACAGCATTGATTGCTAAAATGTTACCAACAGATTATGTTGGATTTACTTTTTTTGTTGGCTGTATGGCTATGATGGCTGCTTCAGCTTTTTTCTTTTTATCACTTAACCAGTTTGATAAAAAGTGGCGTACTTCTGTATTAGTTTCGGGTTTAATTACCTTTATTGCAGCAGTTCACTATTACTACATGAGAGATTATTGGGCTTCATTCAATGAGTCTCCGACATTCTTTAGATATGTTGACTGGATTCTAACTGTTCCATTAATGTGTCTTGAGTTTTATTTAATCTTAAAAGTTGCTGGCGCAAAACAAAACTTACTATGGAAAATGATTTTCTATTCAGTAGTTATGTTAGTAACTGGTTATTTTGGTGAAGCAGTTTACCCAGAAAATGCTCAAGTTTGGGGATTCATTTCAGGAGTTGCTTATTTTGCAATTGCCTATGAAATCTGGTTAGGAAGTGCTTCTAAATTAGCTAAAGAAGCTGGTGGAAATGTTTTAGCTGCACACAAAATTTTGTGTTGGTTTGTATTAGTAGGTTGGGCTATTTATCCTCTAGGATATATGTTAGGAACTGAAGGATGGTACACAAGCATTTTTGGAAAAGGTAATGTAGATGTTGCTTACAATATTGCAGATGCAATTAATAAAATTGGTTTCGGTTTAGTTATATATACTTTAGCTGTTAAATCTCAAAAAGATTAATTCATAATATTTCTTTTTAAAACCGAGCAAGAAATTGCTCGGTTTTTTTTGCGTTTAATTTATAAGTTTAATTTCAAAAGTTTTATTCCAGTTCTTTCCTGTAACAAAGATGGTATTTGTTTTTTTGTTATAAGCTATACCGTTTAATACTTCTGCTTCTTTATTTGTTACTTTAGCTCGTAAAGCTGATAAATCCATTACACCTTCAACAGCTCCAGTTTTTGGATTAATTATGGCTATAGCATCTTTTTGCCAAATGTTACCAAAGATTTTACCGTTTATCCATTCTAATTCATTTATGCTTTTGATTTTACTATCATTAGTATACACATTAATAAAATCAGTTAGTTTTTGTGTATTTGGATTCATAGTCCAAATTTTTTCTGTTCCATCTGAATGATAAATGTTTTTCCCATCGTTAGTCATTCCCCATCCTTCAACTTTTTTATCAAAAGTAAATGTTCTTATTTTTTTTAAGGTGTTAGCATCATAAATAAAGCCTTTACCATTTTGCCATGTTAGTTGGTATATTTTATTATTAATAACTGTAATTCCCTCGCCAAAATACTGTTGGTCAATACTAACTTTTTTATATGATTTTCCGGTTTTATAATCAATTTTTGCAAAATAAGATTTACCATTTTGTCCTGTGCTTTCCATCAAAGTATCACGAAAAAACTCAAAACCCTCGTTAAAAGCATCAACATCATGTGGATAGGTATTAACTACTGTATACTTAAATAATTTCGGAATAACATCTGAGGAAATTTCAACTCTCGTTTTGGTAGAAACTGTATCTCCCTCAAAATAAACTAAAGCTTTAATATTTTGATAACCTAATTTTTTTCCTCTTGAATCTAATGTGAATTTTTCATTGCCTTTTACAGACTTAACTCTCTTATCATTTGCATAATATATAACACTATCAATAGTTTTATTTTCTGGATTTAATAAAGTTAAATCAACTTTTTCTGTTACTTGATACATAGGCTTTATTGCGCTGTCATCAAAACTGAAATAGTTCTCTTTTTCTTTTTGACTATCGTTGCAGCCAACAATATTAAAAGCTAATAAAATAGTAATTAAGGGATTATAAAGTTTCATTTTGTGGAATTTTTTTTTTACTTACAAATATATTTATAAAGCTTTTAAATTCTTGTAAAAAAATAAAAAGATTGTATATTTGCACTGGCAAGTCCTACACGACCAGCTCCTGCAAAATCCTCCAGGATGGGAACATAGCAAAGGTATGTGGTTGTAGCGGTGCGATGTAGGTAGCTTGCCATTTTTATTCCGAACTTAGTTCGGATTTTTTTTTATAATAACATCCAAATTTATTATTTTAGTTTTTAGAAAAAAGATATCGAAAATTAGTTTTAGTTTTTATCTTTAAACTTTAAATTTCATTTTAATGTTTAATCGATTAAGTCAATAAATATATTAAATAAGGTAGAGGGCTTTTTGTAATTTTTTTATAAAAAATAATTAATGAGTAAAGTAGTTTTAATCACGGGTGGTTCATCAGGAATTGGAAAAGCAGTTGGTGAGTTTTTATTTCATAAAGGTTATACCGTTTATGGAACAAGTAGAAATCCGGAAAAAATATTCAATTCTATATTTCCTTTACTGGCACTTGATGTTCGAAATGTGGAGAGTATAAAAAATGCTGTTGAGAAAGTTGTCGCCTTATCAAAAAGTATAGATATTGTAATAAACAATGCTGGAGTTGGAATAACAGGACCTGTAGAAGAAACACCAACAGATGAAATGAGAAACAATTTTGAAACTAATTTTTTTGGTCCAATAGAAGTTATAAAAGCTGTTTTGCCTAAAATGCGTGAACAAAAATCAGGATTGATAATCAATATTACTTCCATTGCTGGTTACATGGGATTACCTTATCGTGGAATATATTCTGCTTCAAAATCAGCCTTAGAAATAGTTGCCGAAGCTATTAGTATTGAAGTAAAACCATTTGGAATCAATTTAGTTAATGTGGCGCCTGGAGAATTTGCAACCGAAATCGCATCACATCGTTATCACGCACCATTTATTGAAGGTTCTGTTTATGAAACACCTTATAAGAATACCTTAAATAAGATGAATTCACATATGCATACTGGTGGTGATCCAAACGATTTAGCCGTAGTAATTTATCAAATTATTAATGATAAAAATCCAAAATTACATTACAAAGTGGGAGCTTTTATGCAAAAGTTTTCTATTGTATTAAAACGAATTTTACCTGATAGGATTTATGAAAGTATGTTGATGAATTATTATAAACTTAGTGATTAGGAATAAGGAAAAAGTGATGAATTTTTTGATGAGAAATAAGTTTCAATTTCAAATTTGCTGTTGTACTTTTGTATTTTATTTTTGAATCACAACTTATATATTATATAAACAATTAAATTATGAAATTTTTTATCGACACTGCCAATCTTAACGAAATCAAAGAAGCACAAGCGCTTGGAGTTCTTGATGGCGTTACCACTAATCCTTCCTTGATGGCTAAAGAAGGCATCACAGGGAAAAATAATATTCTAGTACACTATGTTGATATTTGTAATATAGTTGATGGTGACGTAAGTGCCGAAGTTATTGCTACTGATTATGAGGGAATGATAAAGGAAGGTGAAGAGTTAGCTGAGTTGCATGAACAAATCGTAGTAAAATTACCTATGACAAAAGAAGGAATAAAAGCGTGTAAATATTTTTCAGATAAAGGGATAAGAACTAATGTTACTTTAGTATTTTCTGCTGGTCAAGCATTGTTGGCTGCAAAAGCTGGGGCTACTTATGTTTCGCCTTTCTTAGGAAGATTAGATGATATTTCTACTGATGGTTTGGCTTTGATACAAGAAATTCGTGATATTTATGATAACTATGCTTTTGAAACTCAAATTTTAGCAGCCTCTATTCGTCATACAATGCACGTTGTAAACTGCGCAAAAATTGGCGCAGATGTTATGACAGGTCCATTATCTTCAATTTTAGGATTGCTAAAACATCCATTAACCGATATTGGTTTAGCGCAATTTTTAGCGGATTATGCTAAAGGAAATCAATAAAAAATGATAGTATAAAAAGGGTTTTCTGATGAAAGCCCTTTATTTATTACTTCAAATTATTTTCAAAATGTACATCAAATATGTTGGTGAATGCATTTTTTATTTTTCCATCATTTCCAGTAACAATTGCTCTGTAGATTTTATTGATAGCCCATTTCGATTTAATACCTTCAAAATTAGGACATCTTAATTCTGTAATTCCTTTAAAGTTATAATCAGATAAAACTTTTTCAAAATCTTCTTGTGAGTCATTTATATTGATAGCAATAAACTCATAATTTGGGTATTTTGTTTTTATAGCAAATATTTTTTTATGGGCTGCTTCTAAGTGCGATTTGGCACTATTGGTCCAAAAGAATACTACCGAATTTTTCGTAATTACTTTATCTGATGTAATTTCAATTCCGTTTTTATCGATTAGTTTTACAATAGGTAATTCAAAATTTGGTTTTAATAATTGAATAGCATTCCCAATTTTCAAGATTTCATTTTCATAACTCTTATCAGTAGAATATTTATAATAAGTATCAATAAATAAATTATTATTTACAATATTTTGATCCTCTAGAAGATATTGAAAAGCGATAGTGTTTAAAACTGTATTTTTTACCTTTATATTTTTTAATAAAGTATCTGCAATATTCATTTTATTGATGTTGGTCTTCAAAGATAAATCAGCTTCAGAAAAATGGTTATGATAATTAATCGCTCCCATGTTATTTAGCATTTGAGTTAAGTACATCACAAATGGCGTATAGGAGGCTAGAACAACATTGTTACAGTCAATATTTTTCCTAAAACTATAAAAGTCCTTCGGCAATTTTTTAAACACATCTTTACCAGTTCTCATCTTATGAATAATTGGATAAAATTCTTTCTTAGAATAATATTGATAATCTAGAGCAGCTTTGGCATATTCATTAAATTCTTCACTCCATTTAATTTCTTCTTTTTTTGAGGAATAAAATTTATTGGCAACTTGATAAGATGAATCTATAGAGTAACTAAATTTATTTACATCATAATCCCATATGGGGAACATACTATTTTTATCCTTTTCATTCTTAAGATATTGTTCTATTAGGAAGTTGTTTTTCTGATCTCCACGACCACAAAAAACAACCGAACCATCAAAATCTTTGGAATTAACTCTAACCATTATGCTGTCATTTTTATCAAAATAAACGTATTGATATTCTCTATCATGCTTAAAAGTGTACATGCCAGCAGCAAGTGAGTCAAACTGTATAAAGAAACGATTATTCTTGTCTAGTTTTAGGGTATCAATTACTTCATTCTCTTTGCAGAACAGTACATAAGTATTCTTTGGATTAACAATTTCGCCACCAAAATAGGCAGCATAATCAGTTCCTTTAAATTCATTTTTACACGAACAAAAAAGAGTAATAATCGGAATAATAAAACCTATAATTTTATTTTTTTTAAAAGATAACATGCTTTCGAAACTAATTAACAAAAATATTTAGTTGCATTGAATTATTCTGTTAAGCAATAGTTAAATAAAGATGATTAAAAATCTGAACACTTCATAACAAATACTAAACTCTATTCACTACTTTTGCACAAAATTTAATAAAATTATAATTCATGCTCACAGTCTCTAATTTATCAGTTCAGTTTGGTAAAAGAATTTTATTTGACGAAGTAAATACAACGTTTACTCAAGGCAATTGTTATGGTGTTATTGGCGCTAATGGTGCAGGTAAATCTACTTTTCTTAAAATTTTAGCTGGAGATATTGACCCAACTTCAGGACGAGTTTTTCTAGAACCAGGAAAAAGGATGTCAGTACTTAACCAAAATCACAACATGTTTGATGAGCATACTGTGTTAGAAACTGTTATGATGGGAAACAAAGTCTTGTTTGCTATAAAATCTGAAATGGATGCTTTGTATGCGGATTATGATGATAAAAATGCCGATAGAATAGGAGAGTTGCAAGTGCAGTTTGAAGAAATGAATGGTTGGAATGCAGAATCTGATTCTGGTGCTATGCTTTCAAATCTAGGGATTACTGCCGATATGCATTATACTTTGATGAGTGAGATGGAAGGAAAAATGAAAGTTCGCGTCCTTTTAGCTCAAGCCCTTTTCGGAAATCCAGATGTATTAGTAATGGATGAGCCAACCAATGACTTGGATTTTGAAACCATTAGTTGGTTAGAAAATTTCTTAGCCAATTATGATAATACAGTAATCGTAGTCTCTCACGACAGACACTTTTTAGATTCGGTTTGTACACATATTTCTGATATTGATTTTTCTAAAATTAATCATTACTCTGGTAATTATACTTTTTGGTATGAATCTAGCCAGTTAGCAGCACGTCAAAAAGCACAACAAAACAAAAAAGCGGAAGAAAAGAAAGCTGAGTTAGAAGAATTTATTCGTCGTTTTAGTGCGAATGTGGCAAAATCAAAACAAGCTACTTCTCGTAAAAAGATGATTGAAAAATTAAACCTTGACGAAATAAGACCTTCAAGCCGAAGATATCCTGCTATTATTTTTGATGTAGAAAGAGAAGCTGGAGATCAAATTCTTCATGTGCAAAACTTAGCCGCTTCTGTTGATGGAGAAATATTGTTTAAGAATGTAGATTTAAATATGGCAAAAGGTGACAAAGTAGTAATCTTTTCAAAGGATTCTCGAGCAACTACTGCTTTCTATGAGATTTTAAATGGAAATCAAATAGCCGATGCAGGAACATTTGATTGGGGAATTACTACTAATCAATCGTATTTGCCAAATGATAATAGCCAGTTTTTTACTGATGGAAGTTTAAACTTGGTAGATTGGTTACGTCAATTTGTAAAAACAGAAGAAGAGCGCGATGAAGTCTATGTTCGTGGTTTTCTAGGTAAAATGATATTTTCGGGAGAAGAAGCTTTGAAAAAATGTACGGTACTTTCCGGGGGAGAAAAAGTGCGTTGTATGCTCTCTAGAATGATGATGATTCGCGCCAATGTTTTAATGCTTGACGAACCAACCAATCACTTAGATTTGGAATCTATTACAGCTTTTAACAATTCGTTGAAAAATTTTAAAGGGTCAGTATTGTTTACTACTCATGACCACGAGTTTGCACAGACTGTTGCTAACCGAGTAGTAGAAATAACTCCAAATGGTGTAATTGACCGTTATATGACCTTTGACGAATATCTTGAAGATGAAAAGATTCAGGAAATGAGAAAAAAAATGTACAGTTAACATTTAAAATAGATATCCCGTTTAGTACTTAAGCGGGTTTTTTATTTAATTCATTTTGGATACTGGAATGCTCATTATCAAGGTTCTTTTTAAAGTTAAACTGGATTTTCACTTATTATCGTTGGCTATAATATCGTTCTTCTATCCTTTTGATATCTTTTATGCTGTTTTTGGCCCAAGCTAAGCGTTTTATTAAAACATCTTCTTCGGTGAGTTGCCATTTTACATCAGATTGACGCAGGCGAGTAGTAATATCTTGTATGATGATAGCGGCAGAAACCGAAATATTTAAGCTTTCAGTAAAACCCACCATCGGAATTTTAAGAAAACCATCCGCTTGTTGCATCACTTCTTGTGAAAGTCCTTCTTTTTCGGTGCCAAAAAAAAGAGCACTCTTTTTGGTAATATCAAATTCATGGAGCATGCATGAGTCATTATGAGGTGTGGTGGCAATGATTTGGTAGCCTTTATTTTTTAGGGTTTGAATACAATTGGATATATTTTCAAATTTATTGATATCAACCCATTTTTGTGCGCCCATGGCAATTTCTTTGTCGATGTTTTTGCCAAAGCGTTGCTCTACAATATTAATTTCCTGAATACCAAAAACCTCACAACTGCGCATGACAGCACTAGTATTATGAAACTGGAAAATGTCTTCAACGGCAATGGTAAAATGGTTCGTCCTGTGAGCTAATACATCAGCAAATCGCTCTTTACGGTTGTCAGTTAAAAAAGCTTCAAGATAATTAAGGTAATCTAAGTCAATCATAATAAACATTTCAACAAAAATACTAATGTGGCTGAATTATTACTACTAATACACTACTATTTTATTGACAAGTAAAAATAGTTTTATATTTACAGAACAATTAATAATTCGTATATTCTTGGCAAATAAAAAAAACAAGTTAGTCGTATTAACCGGTGCCGGGATATCTGCCGAAAGTGGCATCAAAACATTTCGTGATGCTGATGGGCTTTGGGAAGGACATAATGTTATGGATGTAGCTTCTCTCGAAGGTTGGCAAAGAAACAAAGTATTAGTATTAAATTTTTATAACCAACGTAGAAGACAATTACATGGTGTAAAACCTAATCTTGGACACATTGTTTTAGCTGAATTGGAAAAAGAATTTGATGTGCATATTATCACGCAGAATGTAGATAATCTCCACGAACAGGCGGGAAGTAGTAAAGTGTTGCATTTACACGGTGAATTATTGAAAGTTAGAAGTACAGTTGATGAAACTTATATTTTAGATTGGAAACACGATCTGAATCATGGTGATTTAGATGATAAGGGCAATCAGTTGCGTCCGCATATTGTTTGGTTTGGCGAAGCAGTACCAGCGCTTGACGAAGCTATTGCTATTACCCAAACCGCAGATTGTTTAGCCATCATTGGTACTTCTATGCAGGTTTATCCTGCTGCGGGATTATTGCATTATGCCAAAAGCAGTGTTCCTATTTTTTATATTGACCCAAAACCTGTAGCCATTTATGATTCACAAAATCCATTAGAAATAATACCAATGAATGCTTCAGAGGGGGTTCTTTTGTTAAAAGAAAAAATGTATAATTTGTTTTAAAAAACTTAAAACTCATAACCCATAACTTACAACTTATAACTATTTTTGCAACACAAAACAGCAACACAAAATTCATGTCACTCACAACATTAAATTCCATTTCACCAATAGACGGAAGGTATCGAAAAAGTACTAAACCATTAGCTGCTTTTTTCTCTGAAGAAGCTTTAATAAAATATAGAGTTTTAGTTGAGGTTGAATATTTTATTGCATTATCTGAAAGTAATTTACCTCAGCTGAAAGGTGTAAATAAAAACGGCTTTGATTCGTTAAGAAATCTTTACAAAAATTTCTCCACTGAAGATGCATTGGTTATTAAAGAAACTGAGAAAATAACTAATCATGATGTGAAAGCTGTAGAATATTTTATCAAAGAAAAATTTGAACTGTTAGGATTAAGCGAATTCAGAGAGTTTATTCATTTTGGTTTAACTTCACAGGATATTAATAATACAGCTATTCCACTTTCGACAAAAGAAGCTTTTGAACAAGTGTATTTACCAAAGTTAATTGCTTTAATTGCTAAACTGAAAGAATTAAGTATAAATTGGGCAGATATACCCATGTTAGCCAGAACTCACGGTCAGCCTGCATCTCCAACCAGATTGGGAAAAGAAATCTTAGTTTTTGTGGAGCGATTAGAAGAACAAATGAGATTATTGTTCAATATTCCTTTTGCTGCTAAATTTGGTGGTGCTACGGGAAATTTCAATGCACATCATGTGGCTTATCCTAACGTTGATTGGAAACAATTTGGAACCAATTTCGTGGAAAATATTCTTGGATTGCAACATTCATTCCCAACCACACAAATAGAACATTATGATCATTTTGCTGCTTTCTTCGATGCTTTAAAAAGAATAAATACCATCATAATTGATTTGAATAGAGATATTTGGACTTATGTTTCGATGGATTATTTTAAGCAAAAAATAAAAGAAGGTGAAATAGGTTCCTCAGCCATGCCACACAAAGTAAATCCTATTGACTTTGAAAATTCTGAAGGAAATTTAGGCATTGCTAATGCTATTTTTGAACATCTTTCTTCAAAACTCCCTATCTCGAGATTACAACGTGATTTAACTGATAGCACTGTTTTGAGAAATGTAGGTGTGCCTTTTGGTCACACGATAATTGCTTTTGAAGCCACTTTGAAAGGATTGAATAAATTACTTTTAAATGAAACAAAATTTGCTGAAGATTTAGAGAAAAACTGGGCAGTTGTTGCCGAAGCGATACAAACCATTTTAAGAAGAGAAGGTTATCCAAATCCGTATGAAGCATTGAAAGGATTGACCAGAACTAATTCGGTAATCAACAAAGAAGCTATTCATGCATTCATTAAAACATTAGAAGTTTCAGATACAATCAAGGCTGAATTGCTTCAAATCACTCCAAGTAATTTCACTGGGATTTAATAAAAAAGAATTGGTTTAGTATCAAAAAAATCCCTGTCTCGTTTTTAAACGAAACAGGG
>CALPPS020000049.1 GCA_943325515.2 Flavobacterium psychrophilum | reverse complement strand
GATAAAAATTGGATTTCATCTTCTACCCTAATTGCAAGATATCGTCTGGGAGAATCATTATTAGATGGCTTTAACAGAATTAGCGGAAATAATAATATAGCCGGAAAAATTTATATTTCAGATGTAATCAAAAATGGTGGTTTAATTTCAGATGCTTTTGATCCTTTCGTTTTAACTTCTGAACTATGTAAAGCTCTTTTTGGACAAGAACCTGAGGTTGACAGAATAAATTATTTTATGAATTCTTTTTTACTTCAAGGATTAGCAGACTATTATTGGACAACTGCCTGGGAAAATTTTATCACATCAAATAATAATGCTGTTGTAGAGCCTCGTCTGAAATTATTGCTAACCAAAATATTAAGTGCTCCTGAGTCACAAGTTTTTTAAAAACAAGCCTAATGAAAAGAAGAAACTTTATAAAATTAACTTCAACAGCAAGTGCATTAAGTCTTTTACCGACTGAAGTTTTTGCATTGTTCAATTCAGCTGGATTGAAAACGTGTCCTAATGTAAATGCTAAAAAAATTGTGTTAATTCAACTTTCTGGTGCGAATGACGGATTGAATACTGTAATACCAATAAATCAATACGACACTTATGCCGCTTTGCGACCAAACATAAAATTAAATAACGTTGGAGGAAGTAACGGAATAATTAATTTAGACTCTACTCTTCCGCTTGAAAACCAAGTTGGACTTCATCCCTCTTTAACGGGTTTTAAAAATTTATATGACAACGGTTTAATGCGTTTAATTCAAGGTGTTGGTTACCCAATACAAGATAAATCACATTTCAAATCAACCGATTTGTGGCTGACAGGTGGCGATGGAACTCCGGCAAATAACGTTTTGGAAAGTGGTTGGGTTGGTCGTTTTTTAGAAAATTATTTTGCCAATTTTTTAACTGCCAATTTCCCTCTTGGAATTCAATTAGGTAGCAGCGAAAACTCTTTAGGGTTTCATGGAGAAATTGAACACGGAATGTCATTGAATATTAACGGTCAAGATCCCTCAGGTTTTTATTCGATAGTAAACGGATTGGGCGGAATTGCTCCCACAACAATACCAAATTCTGAATATGGCGATTTAATTCAATATATTTTAAATAATGACACTTCAACAAATACCTATGCTCAAACTATTTCAGCTGCATTTAATGCCGGTTCAAATTCTATAACTTATGCAAATACAAGTTTATCTAATCAATTAAAAACAGTTGCGAAATTTATTTCTGGTGGTTTAGAAACCAAAGTATATTTAGTTAAAATTAGCGGTTTTGATACTCACAATTTACAAGTGGCATCAAATACAACAACACATACTGGAAGCCATGCCGATTTGTTAGCCCAAGTTTCTGAAGCAGTTACGAATTTCATAACCGATTTAAACAATCAAAATATTGGAGATGATGTGCTTGCAGTAACTTTTTCAGAATTTGGCAGAAAAGCTGGTGAGAATGGTAATCTTGGAACCGATCATGGCGAGATTGCACCAATGTTTGTTTTTGGAAGTTCATTAAATGCCGGAATATCAGGTACAAATATTAATTTGAGCGAAGCCATTGCTGGAAATAATTTTCAGATACAAACGGTACAACACGATTACAGAAGAGTATTTAGCACAATTCTCCAAGATTGGTTTGGTGTCAGCAATCCAACTTTAGATTTAACTTTTTATGATCATACTAACAATATCGGATTTGCCGGAAATAAAATTAGTAACTTAATTAACACTCAAAACAGCGTTCCTCCATTCTGTTATAATGATGTTTTATTAAGTACTAATTCATATAACCATAGTAACGAACTTATCGTTTATCCAAACCCTAGTGCAGAAACAGTTAGTATAAATTCAACTTCAACTATCAATGATATTACCATTTATACCATTGATGGCAAACTAATTGGTGTTTATAGAAATCCGTTAACAAGCAATACTTTCACTGTTAATGTCCAAAGCTTATCAATTGGATTGTATAGTTTTAAAATAAATACCGTTAATGGTAACGTCAGTAAAAAAGTTATTATTAGAAGATAATCTTTTCTACAAATGAATTCTGAATTTCAAATCTGTTTGCTGTAAAAGATATTTTAAGAAAAATCAATAACTAAAATTATCAATTATCAATTGTCTATTATCAATTGAATAGTATCTTTGCCCAAACACAACTGCAATGAACTACTTCTCATCCGATTTCAAACTGGGTATTCTTGGCGGAGGACAGTTAGGCAAAATGCTTTTAGCCGAAACCAGAAAATTCGATATACAAACTTATATACTTGATCCAAGTGCTGAAGCACCATCACAATTTGGCGCCACTGAATTTTTCATTGGAGATTTAATGAATTTTAATACCGTTTATGAATTTGGGAAAAAAGTAAATCTCTTAACCATTGAAATTGAGAACATCAATCTAGATGCTTTAGACAAACTAGAAGCCGAAGGATTGTCTGTTTTTCCGTCGCCTAAGACTTTGCGATTGATACAAAACAAAGGAAATCAAAAAGATTTTTATGTTGCAAATAATATTCCAACTTCACCTCATCAGCGATTCGAAAACATTCAAAATCTAAAATCTTTAATCTTTAATCAACAATCTAAATTCCAACAGCCATGTGTATGGAAAAGTGCTCGTTTTGGTTATGATGGGAATGGAGTGAAAATTTTAAAACAAGCTCATGATTTGGAATCCTTACCAGACATGGAATGTTTAATAGAAGAAATGGTTCCGTTTAAAAATGAATTAGCAGTAATTGTGGCTCGTTCTGTTTCTGGCGAAGTAAAAACCTATCCTGTGGTGGAAATGGAATTTCATCCAGAAGCTAATCAAGTGGAATATGTAATTTGTCCAGCAAGAATTGACAAGAAAGTAGCCATGAAAGCAACAGAAGTAGCACTAAAAGTTTCCGAAGCATTCAATCATGTTGGGCTGCTTGCTGTAGAAATGTTTCAAACTTATGACGATGAAATTTTAGTCAACGAAGTCGCGCCAAGACCTCACAATTCAGGACATTATAGCATTGAAGCGAGTTATACTTCACAATTTGAAAATCATTTACGTGCCATTTTAAATTTACCGCTAGGAAATACCGCTAGTAAAGTTGCAGGAATTATGGTAAATTTGGTGGGTGCTGAAGGTTATACTGGAAATGTGGTTTATGAAAATATTGAAAAAATAATGGCAATTGATGGAGTAACACCACACATTTACGGCAAAAGAGAGACAAGACCGTTCAGAAAAATGGGACATGTTACAATTGTAAATGAGAATATGAAAGAAGCAAGAAAAATTGCAGAAAAAGTTAAGAATACCATCCGTATAATTGCGGAATAATTATTAATTATCAATTGTTAATTATCAATTAATATGAAAGTAGCCATCATTATGGGAAGCAAAAGTGATCTTCCAGTTATGCAAGAAGCCATAGACATCTTAAAAGGATTTGACATCGAAACCGAAGTCGATATTGTTTCAGCACACCGAACTCCCGAAAAGTTATTTGATTTTAGTAAAAACGCACACAATCGTGGTGTTTCTGTTATTATTGCTGGTGCTGGTGGTGCGGCTCATTTACCTGGAATGGTCGCCTCTATGTCGCCACTTCCAGTAATTGGAGTTCCTGTGAAATCTAGCAATTCAATCGATGGTTGGGATAGTATTTTGTCAATCTTACAAATGCCTGGTGGAGTTCCTGTCGCTACAGTAGCACTAAACGGAGCCAAAAATGCGGGAATTCTTGCAGCACAAATCATCGGAACTTCTGACAAATGTGTCCTGGATAAAATCATTTTTTATAAAGAAAGTTTGGCAGCAGCGGTGAATAAATCATCGGATGAAATGAAAAAATAAATTATGAAAATTTTAACTTCAACATTTACTTCAAAACATAACACGGCACCTTTTAGCCAAATTAAAATAGAAGATTATCAACCCGCTTTTGAAGCAAACATAGCAAAAGCTAGAGAAGAAGTTGATGTCATAACTAGCAATCCTGTTACACCATCATTTGAAAACACCATTGAAGCGCTAGAATTTTCAGGTGAAGCGCTAGATAGATTATCATCTATTTTCTTCAATTTGAATTCGGCTGAAACGAGCGACGAGATGCAAAAAATTGCGCAAGAAGTTTCGCCTTTACTTACTGCTTTCAGTAATGATATTTCGTTGGACACAGCTTTATTTAAACGTGTGAAAGCCGTTTATGATCTAAAAGATAACTTAACTTTAACTCCTGAACAAGCCACTTTATTAGAAAAAAAATATAAAAGTTTTACTCGAAATGGGGCTTTACTTTCCCAAGACAAAAAAACTCGGTTACGAGAAATTGATGCCCAATTGGCCAAAATCAAATTAACTTTTGGTGAAAATGTTTTGGCAGAAACAAACAATTATCAATTACATATTACCAATGAAAATGATTTAAAAGGTTTGCCTGATGGTACCAAAGAAATGGCTGCAAGTTTGGCAAAATCAAAAATGTTAGAAGGATGGGTTTTTACACTAGACTTTCCAAGTTATTTGCCATTTGTGACGTATGTTGACAACCGAGAATTAAGAAAGGAAATAGCTATTGCTGCTGGTAAAAAAGCATTTAAAAATAATGAATATAACAATCAAGAAAATGTAAAAAACATTGTGGCTTTGCGTCATGAAAGAGCAATATTATTAGGATATACTTCTCATTCGCACTTTGTTTTGGAAGAACGCATGGCACAAAATCCAGAGAAAGTAAAGACGTTTTTAAATGATTTATTAGAAAAAGCCAAACCAGCAGCTCAAAAAGAATTTGACGAGTTAAAAACTTTCGCAAAGGAATTAGACGGATTAGAAAGTTTAGAAAAATGGGATGGTGCTTATTATTCAGAGAAATTGAAACAAAAACTATTCAGTTTAGATGATGAGATTTTAAAACCGTATTTCAAATTGGAAAATGTATTGAATGGTGCGTTTAAAGTGGCAGAAAAATTATTTGGCATAACTTTTAAAGAAGTTTTTGATATAGACAAATATCATGAAGATGTGCAAACTTTTGAAGTATTAGATTTTGAAAATCAGTTGGTAGCTATATTTTATACTGATTTCTTCCCGAGAAAAGGTAAACGCAACGGTGCTTGGATGACATCATTCAAACCACAATATATCAAAAATGGCATTAACGAAAGACCTCATGTTTCAATCGTTTGTAACTTTACTCCACCAACAGAAACAAAACCATCATTATTAACTTTTAACGAAGTTACCACTTTATTTCATGAGTTTGGGCATGCATTGCATGGCATGTTAGCCAATACGACTTACCCAAGTTTGTCAGGAACATCAGTCTATTGGGATTTTGTGGAATTGCCAAGCCAAATAATGGAAAACTGGTGTTACGAACCAGAAGCACTGGCGTTATTTGCCAAACATTACGAAACTGGCGAAATTATTCCGCAAGAATATGTCAATAAAATCAAGGAAAGCGCTAGTTTTCAAGAAGGTATGGCTACATTGCGTCAATTGAGCTTCGGATTACTAGATATGGCTTATCATGGAAAACCACAAAGCATTGAAAATGTGAAAGCTTTTGAAAAAGGCATTATGGATAAAACTACTTTATATCCTGATGCAGCCGAAAACTGTATGAGCACCTCTTTTTCTCATATTTTTCAAGGTGGATATTCTTCGGGGTATTATAGTTATAAATGGGCGGAGGTTCTAGATGCTGATGCTTTTGCTTACTTTCAAGAAAATGGGATTTTTAATAACGAAGTAGCTACCAAATTTAAAGATAATATACTTTCAAAAGGCGGCACTGAGTTGCCAATGAAATTGTACGAACGTTTTAGAGGACAAGAACCAAATGCTGATGCTTTGTTGAAGAGAGCCGGGTTATTGAAATAAAATCAAAAGAATTAACCAAAAAATCGGCACGCTTTCCACCCAAAAAGAAGTGTAATATTTGCTTCTTTCCAATGCAGTAAAATTGATAAACAAGATTGTTATAGTTCCAATTGGGATTGCGGAATAATCAGCTTTTTGTTTAAAAAATTCTAAACCCATAAACGGAATTAGCAGTAAAATACCAAAGACTTTAGTACGATTAATTCCAATCAACTGTGGTAAAGTGTTCAAGGTTTTCGCATCGGTTTTACTATCCATAATTTCAAACGGAATAAGTAAACTTGTTATAATTATAAACCGTTGTAATAGAGTTACATAATAATCAATAGGTAACCATTTAAAGCTTTGATACGGAATATAAACCGTAACATAAGTCGCAACAAAACTGACCAAAAACAGTTTCATCCAACCCAATTTTCGTAGAAAAGGATACAATAAAACAAATAATCCAGCCATAAGTAGATGATTTTGAACTTTAGTATTTAACAATAAAAAGAAATAAAAAAAGCCGATAATTGCTGCTAAACTAACTCCCAAAATGCCGTAACCTTTTTTGCTAAAAAAATTATTTTTAATGAAAACTTCAAAATATTTCAAGAAATTATAGCCCACGATCGTCCCAAAAAAAACACAACCTAGATATGATGAATGTTTAACCATTTCGTTAGGAAACACGGTTATATAAACTAAAGATAAAACTGCCAGACCAACGTGGATTGAGGATTGTATGTAAAAGTCTAAAAAACGCTTTAAAATATGCATTCAACAAAAATAATCAAACTGTTAATAAGAACCGATTTTAGTTGAAAAATTCTCAAAACATTAGACTTTGTTTAAGTCAAAATTAGAATAGTATTAATTACTTTTGTTGTCTGTTTAAAACAGCACACTTATACACTTAAGAACTTACTATTTAATGAGAACAGACGCATTTGCATTACGCCACATAGGTCCAAATGAGAACGACCTACAACAGATGTTGAAAACTATTGGTGCAGCAACAATTGATCAGCTTATTTTTGAAACTATTCCTAAAGATATTCGCTTGAAATCAGATCTAGACTTAGAACCAGCGATGACTGAATTTGAATTTGCAAATCATATAAAAAAATTAGGCGATAAGAATAAAATGTTTCAATCTTATATTGGATTGGGATACAACCAAGCAATTATTCCTGCGGTAATTCAAAGAAATGTTTTCGAAAATCCTGGGTGGTACACAGCATATACACCTTATCAAGCGGAAATTGCACAAGGTCGTTTAGAAGCCATTTTGAATTTTCAAACAATGGTTATTGAACTCTCTGGAATGGAAATTGCAAATGCTTCACTGCTAGACGAAGCAACAGCAGCAGCAGAGGCAATGGCATTATTGTTTGACGTTCGTTCTCGTGACCAAAAGAAAAATAACGTAAATAAATTCTTTGTTTCAGAAGAAATTTTACCGCAAACATTATCTGTTTTACAAACACGCTCTACTCCAATTGGTGTGGAATTAGTAATAGGAAACCACGAAGAATTTGATTTTTCTGATGATTTCTACGGCGCTATTCTTCAATATCCAGGCAAATTTGGTCAAATACACGATTATGCAGGATTTATTGCTAAGGCAAAAACAAAAGAAATTAAAGTAGCTGTCGCAGCAGATATTTTAAGCTTGGTAAAACTAACTTCACCAGGAGAAATGGGTGCTGATGTCGTTTTAGGAACAACGCAGCGTTTCGGAATACCGTTAGGTTATGGCGGCCCTCACGCAGCTTATTTTGCTACAAAAGCCGAATACAAACGTTCTATGCCCGGTAGAATTATTGGTGTAACTGTAGATACTGACGGGAATCGTGCGCTGCGTATGGCGTTACAAACTCGTGAGCAACACATCAAACGTGACAAAGCAACTTCAAATATTTGTACAGCTCAAGTTTTACTGTCTGTTATGGCTGGAATGTATGCCGTATTTCACGGACCAAAAGGTTTAGAATATATTGCCAATAAAGTACACAATTCTGCAGCAACTTTAGCAAACGAATTGGAAAAACTAGGTTTATACCAAACCAACACAGCGTTTTTTGATACGATAGTAATCAAAATAGATGCCAAAAAATTGCGTCAGATTGCTGAACAAAACGAAGTAAACTTCCTCTATGTTGATGAAAATACAGTATCTATTTCGTTAAACGAAACGACAAGCATTACCGATTTAAATAAAATTGTAACCATTTTCGCAGAAGCAACTGGCAAACAAACTTCAACTATTTCTGAATTATTAATCGGAAATCAAATTCCTTCGAATTTAGAAAGAACCTCAACGTTTTTACAACACGATGTTTTTAACAAATACCATTCAGAGACAGCATTGATGCGTTACATCAAAATGTTAGAACGCAAAGATTTAGCATTAAATCATTCGATGATATCACTTGGTTCTTGTACCATGAAATTGAATGCTGCTTCAGAAATGCTGCCTTTAAGCATGGCACAATGGAATAATATTCACCCATTTGCTCCATTAAATCAAGCGCAAGGTTATCAAGAAATGTTGACTAAATTAGAGCAACAATTAAATGTAGTTACCGGTTTTGCCGGAACCACTTTACAGCCTAATTCTGGTGCTCAAGGAGAATATGCAGGATTAATGGTTATTCGTGCGTATCATCAATCACGTGGTGATCATCATAGAAATATTGCTCTAATTCCATCATCGGCGCACGGAACAAATCCAGCTTCGGCTGCAATGGCTGGAATGCAAGTTGTGGTTACAAAAACTCTAGAAAACGGAAATATCGATGTAGAAGATTTAAGAGAAAAAGCCATTTTACACTCAGCAAATTTGTCGTGTTTAATGGTAACTTATCCCTCAACTCACGGTGTTTTTGAAAGTGCCATAAAAGAAATTACCCAACTTATTCACGATAACGGTGGACAAGTTTATATGGATGGTGCGAATATGAATGCCCAAGTTGGACTAACAAATCCGGCAACCATAGGCGCTGATGTTTGTCATTTAAATCTACATAAAACCTTCGCCATCCCTCATGGTGGTGGTGGACCAGGCGTTGGACCAATTTGCGTTGCACCACAATTGGTTCCGTTTTTACCAACAAATCCTGTTATTCCAACCGGTGGCGAAAGTGCTATAACAGCGATTTCTGCAGCGCCATGGGGTTCTGCTTTGGTTTGCTTAATTTCTTACGGATACATTTGTATGCTTGGTGCTGAAGGATTGAAAAAATCTACAGAATATGCGATTTTAAATGCCAATTATATTAAGGAAAAATTAAACGGTCATTTCGATACTTTATATTCTGGAGAAATGGGTCGTGCTGCTCACGAAATGATTATTGAATGTCGTCCATTTAAAGAAAAGGGAATTGAAGTTACTGATATTGCAAAACGACTAATGGATTATGGCTTTCACGCACCTACTGTTTCCTTTCCTGTGGCAGGAACGATGATGATTGAACCTACCGAAAGTGAAAATTTAGAAGAATTGGATCGTTTTTGTGACGCTATGATTGCAATAAGAAAAGAAATTGAAGCGGCGGAAATTGACAATCCAAACAATGTTTTAAAAAATGCGCCACACACTTTAATGATGGTTACAAATGATAATTGGATTTATCCTTATACTCGGGAACAAGCGGCATTTCCGTTGGATTATTTGGCAGACAATAAATTTTGGCCAACGGTTCGTCGAGCAGACGAAGCCTACGGCGATCGAAATTTAGTTTGCAGTTGTGCTCCAATTGAGGCTTACATGTAATTTAGTCAAAAAGTTTATAAAGTCGAATGTCTTAAGTCCTGAAAAATACTTTGACATTCGACTTTTGACTTTGAGACATTATGGCTCAAAAAAATGAAAGACATTCAAAATAAAGATGATTTATATTTTCTTGTTAATGAGTTTTACAAAAAACTATTAGCCGATGATAAAATCAGTTACATTTTTACAGCTATCGTTAAGATTAAAATTGAAGAGCATTTACCTATTTTGGTCACTTTTTGGTCTCAGGCAATATTAGGAACTGGTGGCTATAGTAACAATTTAACACAAATTCATTTGGATGTAAATGCCAAAGAATATCTATCACCTGAACTATTTACAATTTGGCTAACTCATTTTTATATTGCCGTTGATGAAAATTTCTTTGGAGAAAAAGCAGAACAAATAAAAATACAAGCTTTGAGCATTGCCAATATAATGCAAATAAAAATTAATCAACAAACACAGAAATAATTAAAGTTTTTACAATTTTAACTATCATTTGATAAACTTTATGTAATTATTTTTAAATAAATTAAAAAATAGCAACTGCTAAATAAATTTATTAATAATTTCGTAATGAAATAGTAACAAAATGAATATAAAAATAACAGGTTCTGGAAGCTATATTCCTTCAGAAATAGTAACTAATAAAGACTTCATAAAACACGTTTTTCTCAATGAAGATGGAACATCTTTTCCTCTTCCAAATGAAGTTATAACAGAAAAATTTTATGATATAACAGGCATAGAAGAGCGCAGATATGTGTCTGATGATTTGCAAACGTCTGATATCGCTACTATTGCTGCAAAAAAGGCTATTGAAGATTCCAAAATTGATCCAGAATCTCTTGATTATATCATCTTTGCGCACAATTTTGGAAACGTAAAAAAAGGTGCTATTCAAACTGATTTACTACCTAGCTTGGCTTCAAGAGTTAAATTTGATTTACGCATAAAAAATCCAAAATGTGTTTGCTATGATATGCTTTTTGGTTGTCCAGGCTGGGTTGAAGGTGTCATACAAGCACAAGCTTTTATCAAAGCTGGAATGGCTAAAAAATGTTTAGTCATTGGAGCAGAAACCTTATCTAGAGTTGTTGATATTCATGATAGAGATAGTATGATTTATTCAGATGGTGCCGGCGCAACTATATTAGAAGCTACTGAAGAAGAAGGTGGAATTATAGCTCATGAAAGTGCCACTTTTACTTATGATGAAGCTTATTATCTTTTCTTTGGAAATTCTTTTAACAAATCTCATGATCCTGATGTGCGATACATCAAAATGCATGGAAGAAAAATATATGAATTTGCATTAAGCCAAGTTCCAAAAGCTATGGCGGCTTGTCTTGAAAAAAGCGGCATTGATATTAGTGAAGTAAAGAAAATATTGATACATCAAGCTAACGAAAAGATGGATGAAGCTATTATTGAACGTTTTTATCGTATTTACAAACAGTCCACTCCAGAGGACATAATGCCTATGAGCATACATAAATTGGGCAATTCTAGTGTGGCAACTGTTCCAACTTTATATGATTTATTAGTAAAAGGTAATGTTAAAAATCATTCAATACAAAAAGGAGATGTAATTCTATTTGCTTCTGTTGGAGCAGGAATGAACATTAATGCTATAGTATATAGAATGTAAAAAAGTTGAAGTTGGAAGTTAGAAGTTGGAAGAAAAAATTAGCTTTGCATTTTAATTGTCATTTCCATGTACGAGAAGACCTATCCGAGTAAAAGATTTAACATTACTCTTGAGTTTTTAAAAAAACACATTACAACTTCTGAAACTATTCTAGACTTAGGTGTTTCAAATCCTTTTTCCAAAATAATGGAAGAAAATGGATATACTGTTATAAACACTAAAGGTGAAGATTTAGACAACAATCAATCAGGATTGCAAAATGAAAACTATTCAGTATTCACTGCCTTTGAAATTTTTGAACATTTATTGAACCCTTATACTGTATTAGAAAACGTAAAATGCGATAAACTATTAATATCCATTCCATTACGTCTATGGTTTTCATCAGCTTATAGAAGTAAAACCGACAAATGGGACAGACACTACCACGAATTTGAAGATTGGCAATTAGATTGGTTATTAGAAAAAACGGGATTTAAAATTATAGACCGGATTAAATTTACTCATCCAGTAAAAAAAATTGGCTTTCGACCTTTACTGAGATATTTTACCCCAAGATATTATATTGTTTATGCAGAGCGAAAATAGTTTTCAGTCACAGTTTTCAGTATTCAAAATATGAACTATTACATCGTCATTCCATCGCACAATGAAGAAAAATTTATTGCCCTAACCTTAAAATCATTAGTAGAGCAAACATTTTTACCTTCAAAAATTGTTGTTGTTAATGATAATTCTTCAGACAGAACAGCTGAAATCGTTAGAGAATTTTCAGGAAAACATCCTTTGATAACGTTGGTTAATAAAACTTCTGATGCTATTCATTTGCCGGGAAGCAAAGTGATACAGGCATTTCAAAAAGGATTAGAAACGTTAGATGACGATTATGATTTTATTGTAAAAGCCGATGCTGATTTAATTTTTCCACTTAACTATTTTGAAACTATTATATCACATTTTAAATCGGATGACAAAATTGGAATGGTTGGCGGTTTTGCCTACATCAAAAAAAATGGAGATTGGATATTAGAGAACCTAACCGATAAAGATCATATACGCGGTGCTTTTAAATCTTATAGAAAAAAAACTTTTAAACAAATTGGAGGGTTGAAACCAGCCATGGGTTGGGACACCGTTGATGAGTTATTGTGCAAATTCTATGATTGGAAAGTGGTCACCGATGAAACGCTAAAAGTAAAACACCTTAAACCAACTGGTGCCAATTACAACAAAAGTGCTCGTTACAAACAAGGTGAAGCTTTTTATAGTTTAGGTTACGGGCTTTTTATCACCGCTATTGCTTCTCTAAAACTGGCCATGCGAAAAGGAAAACCATTGTTATTTCTTGATTATATAAATGGTTTTTGGAAAGCAAAATCTTCTAAAAAACAACTATTGGTTACGGCAGAACAAGCCAAATTCATTCGGAAATATCGCTGGAAAAAGATGAGAGAAAAGTTGTTTTAAAGCTAAAACTCAAAACTGATAACTGATAACTGATAACTTCTTCCTATTTTTGACAATATTTTTAACTCATGATGCTAATCCGCTATTTATCGCAAATAGGAAAGTATTTCCTAATGTGGAAAGAGATTTTCAACAAACCTACAAAGTGGTCAGTCATGAGAACTCTAATCTTCAAAGAAATTGACGATTTAATAATTGATTCCCTTGGGATTGTTTGCTTCATTTCTTTTTTCGTAGGTGGCGTAGTTTCAATACAAACGGCTTTGAATTTAACCAATCCTTTAATTCCGAAATATCTTATAGGTTTTGCTACAAGACAATCAGTAATATTAGAATTTGCTCCCACATTTATTTCTATTATTATGGCAGGAAAAATGGGTTCTTTTATTACATCTAGCATCGGAACCATGCGTGTTACAGAACAAATTGATGCTCTAGAAGTTATGGGAGTAAACTCTCTAAATTATTTAGTTTTTCCTAAAATAATAGCACTCTTACTCTATCCATTTGTAATTGGAATTAGTATGTTTCTAGGAATTTTTGGTGGTTGGATTGCTACTGTTTATGGTGGATTTGGGTCTAGTAATGATTTTATAACAGGATTACAACAACAATTCATCCCGTTCCATATTACATACGCATTTATTAAAACCTTTGTGTTTGCTCTAATCTTGGCTACTATTCCATCGTTTCATGGTTATTATATGAAAGGTGGCGCACTCGAAGTAGGGAAAGCAAGTACAGTTTCTTTTGTATGGACTTCGGTAACTATTATTATGGCAAATTATATTTTAACTCAATTACTTTTGACCTAATGATAGAAATAAAAGACATAGAAAAATCTTTTGGAGATTCTAAGGTATTAAAAGGTATTTCTACCATTTTTGAAACAGGAAAAACAAATCTGATTATTGGACAAAGTGGTTCAGGCAAAACGGTTTTGCTGAAAAGTTTATTGGGAATTCACACTCCTGACAAAGGAACCATCTCCTTTGACGGCCGAATTTATTCTAATTTAACTCCTGATGAAAAAAGAACATTACGAACAGAAATTGGGATGGTGTTTCAAGGTAGTGCCCTTTTTGACAGTATGACTGTTGAGGAAAATATTGGTTTTCCGCTAAAAATGTTTTCTAATAAATCAGCAGCTGAGATTAAAGAACGCGTAAACTTTGTAATTAATCGAGTAAATTTAATTGATGCCAATCACAAAAAACCTTCCGAAATTTCGGGAGGAATGCAAAAACGGGTAGCCATTGCTAGAGCAATAGTGAACAATCCAAAATATCTTTTTTGTGATGAACCCAACTCAGGATTAGATCCAAAAACTGCGATTTTAATTGATAACCTTATTCATGAAATAACTGTAGAATATGATATTACTACAGTTATTAATACACACGATATGAATTCGGTGATGGAAATTGGAGAGAGAATAATTTTTTTGAAAGAAGGCATTTTAGCTTGGGAAGGTTCCAAAAACGAAATCTTCAAAACAGATAACGAAGCCATAACTGACTTTGTTTACTCATCTAATCTTTTCAAAAAAATTAGAAAAGCACAAAATAAAGAAGAATAAAAAATAAGCTAATTTGGACTGCATCCAAAAGTTTAGACAAATTTATAATTCGTTTGCCAAAGCTGTAATTCGCTTGATGTCTTGCTCTTTGCTTTTTGGATAAATCAACAAAACACCTTCTTTATCAACAATAATATAATCGTGTAAACCATCAATAACAATGATTTTATTAGCATCGGAACGAACAATATTATTGGAAGCATTTTCTAGTACTACTTTCGCATTAATAACACCATTATTATTTTCGTCTTTATCTAATTTTTCATGAAGTTGTCCCCACGTTCCTAAATCATTCCAATCAAAAGTGGCTGGAAGCACATAAACATTTTGTGCTTTTTCCATCACGGCATAATCTATGGATATATTTTCTGCGTTAGCATAATTTTCCTCAATGAATTGTTTTTCGATTGAAGTGTTATAACTATCAACACCTTTTTGAAACAATACATTCATTTGTGGTTGGAATTTTTCGAAAGCTTCGGTTATTGCTTTTGCACTCCAAATAAATATTCCTCCATTCCATAAAAAATTACCTGCTTCTAAAAATGATTTTGCAGTTTGATAATCTGGTTTTTCACGAAACTGATTTACTTTTTTAATTGGATTTAAATCAGATTTATCAAATTCTATATAACCGAAACCTGTATTGGGAAACGTCGGCTGAATCCCTAATGTCATTAAGGCATTTTCTTTTTGACAAAAGTCAAAACATTGTTGCAAATTATTGGAAAACGACATTTCATCTTCAATCCAGTGATCGCTTGGCGCTACGACCATAAGTGCATTTGAATTTTGTTTTTGAATTTTTAATGAAGCATATAATATACATGGTGCTGTATTTCGCATGGCTGGTTCTAAAAGGACTTGCTCTTGTTTTACCATTGGCAATTGTTCTAAAACCAAATCGTTATAGCGTTCATTAGTTAAAATAAAAATATTTTCGGCTGGAATTAACTTTGACAAACGACTGAATGTTTTTTGAATCAAAGTACTTCCCGAACCCAGCATGTCGTGAAATTGTTTTGGCAACTCTGTGGTACTTACTGGCCAAAAACGGGAACCCACACCACCAGCCATTACTATTGCGTAATAATCTTTATTCATTTTTTAAAAGTTACTAAGGTGCTAAGTTACTAAGTTGCAGCATTTTTTTTACTATTAACCCGGAATTATTTCCACCTCAGCATTGGCATTAAACAAATACAATCTTCCTGTTTTAACTTCCAAGCATTCATATCGTTTTACACGCAAGCCATTCTTTTTAAAAATTCTTCCATTTTTTATTCGAAATAAACTACCACTTGGCACTTCGTGCACAAAATGAATATCCGGTTTTCGTTCATCAAATTGTTTCAAAGCATAGGCAAGTCTTGCGTCGGTATCACTACTAGCTGTTGGATTTCTAAAATGATTGGCTACCAATGGTAAAACAGAATGTGGAAATATTTCTGGGTGAATAAACGGAACCATCAACCGTTGAAATGTAATTTTCCATTCATTACCATGTGGTTTTATCAATTTCCCAAATTTTTCATAAGCTACTAAATGTGCTATTTCATGAACAAGTGTAATCAAGAAACGGTATTTATTCAAATTGGCATTGACAGTTATTTCATGCTTTCCTCCTACTGCTCTGCGATAATCGCCATGACGCGTTTGCCGTTCGTTTACTATTTTGAGATGAACATTATTGCTTTTGATTAATTCAAAGCAAGAATGAACGGAATGTTCAGGAAGGTATTTAGCTAAAACTTCGCTCATATTCTTTTGTCAATTGTCGGTTATCGGTTATCGGCTGTTGGGATTTCCATCAACTATCAACTGTCAACCATCAACTTTTTAAGGAGTGCTTGATGACACTTGAATTACTTTTCCGTTGTGGTATTTGTTTCCTGAGAGGGCAAAATTATAAATGTAATCTGCCATTTCATTCGCCGAAATTGGTGCTTCGTATCCTGGAAAAGCTTCGTGAAGCATTTCGGTATTTACAGCACCTAGCGCTAAAACATTGAAAGCAATGCCTTGATCTTTGTATTCTTCTGCTAAAAGTTCAGATAGTGTAATAACTGCTCCTTTACTGGAACTGTAAGCTGCCAATCCAGCAAATTTCATACTACCTTGAATGCCACCCATTGAACTAATGGAGACCACATGACTTCCTTTTTTCAAATAAGGTAAACAAACGCGAGTTAGATTAGCAACACCATAAACATTGACTTTATAGATGTTTTCAAAATCTTCTTGAGTAGTTTGAGCAAACGGTTTGAGCAACAAACTTCCGGCGTTGTGAATGATGATGTCAACTTTTTTCCAAGTTTGTGAAAGGAAGTTTTGAACTTGAACCAAATCATCTTCCTTAGATAAATCAACAGAAAGTGATGTGATATTTTGATTGCCAAGAAACTCAGGTGCTATTTTACGCGAGATAGCTAACACTTGATGTCCTGCTTTGGCAAATTGCAAAGCTAATTCATAACCTATTCCTCTTGATGTTCCTGTGATGATGATGTTTTTCATGTCATTATTTTCAAATGCTAAAATAATAAAAAATACCCTATCAAAAATGAATTTCTGAAAGGGTATATTTGACTTCAAAATTTATATTATACCAATCCTCTTGAGATTACAATTCTTTGAATTTCGGAAGTTCCTTCATAAATCTGAGTGATTTTAGAATCTCTCATCATTCGTTCTACGTGGTATTCGGCTACATAACCGTTTCCACCGTGGATTTGTACTGCTTCGTTTGCCACTTCTAGCGCGATTTCAGAAGCGTATAATTTTGCCATAGCACCAGAATGCGCAATGTCTTTTCCTTCGTCTTTTTCAGCAGCAGCTTTCATGATTAAAAGTTTTGCCGCAGTAATTTTTACATACATATCAGCTAATTTGAAGGCAATAGCTTGGTGTTTGAATATTTCTTTGCCGAATGCTTTTCTTTCTTGTGAATATTTCAATGCTAATTCATAAGCTCCTGTTGCTATCCCTAATGCTTGAGAGGCAATTCCGATTCTTCCTCCGTTTAATACATTCATAGCGAAGTTAAACCCAAAACCGTCAGCACCTATTCGGTTTTCTTTTGGTACTTTCACATCGGTGAACATTAGTGAATGGGTATCGCTTCCGCGAATTCCCATTTTCTTTTCTTTAGGACCAATATCAAAACCTTCCCATCCTTTTTCAATAATAAAAGCATTGATTCCTTTGTGTCCTTTTTCAACATCGGTTTGTGCCATTACTAAATAGGTTGATGCTGAATTACCATTAGTTATCCAGTTTTTAGTTCCGTTCAATAAATAATAATCGCCCATGTCTTTGGCGGTAGTTTTTTGTGAGCTAGCATCGCTACCTGCTTCTGGCTCTGATAGACAGAATGCTCCAATAACTTCGCCTTTTGCCAATGGGACTAGGTATTTCATTTTTTGTTCTTCGGAACAATATTTTTCCATACCGGCACATACTAGTGAGTTGTTTACTGACATGATAACCGCGGCCGAAGCATCTACTTTGGCAATTTCGGTCAGGGCCAAAACATAAGAAACACTATCTAAACCAGCACCGCCATATTTTGGATCAACCATCATTCCCATGAACCCCAACTCAGCCATCATTTTGACTTGTTCAGTAGGAAATTTAGAATATTCATCTCTTTCAATTACGCCTGGCAACAATTCTACTTGAGCAAAGTCTCTAGCAGCTTGTTGTATCATTAATTGTTCTTCGGTTAAATTAAAATCCATAAATTGTTGCAATTATGATTGGTGATTCTTTACATTTGGTGTACAAAAATAGCATATAAAACTTAAAATTTCAAACGTTTTCGTAAATTTAGACAATGTTTAAAGAAACCTATAATGTTATCGGGGTAATGTCAGGTACTTCGCTAGATGGCGTTGATTTAGCACATATTCATTTTAGTATTATTGACGGAAAATGGCAGTATGCTATTCTCGATTGTGAAACCGTTGCTTATAGTGAAAATTGGTTGCATCAATTAAAAGTTGCGGTTGATTTTACCACTGAGCAACTCGCCCAACTTAATGAGGATTACACACTTCTTTTGGGAAATACCATCCAGACTTTTATTTTTAAATATCAGCTTACAGATTTGGATGCAATTTGTAGTCATGGGCACACTATTTTACATCAACCACAACATGGTTTTACTTTACAAATAGGCAACCTTCCTTTGCTGGCTAAAATAGTTAGGGAGACAATAGTGTGTGATTTTAGATTACAGGATGTGCAACTTGGCGGACAAGGTGCGCCATTGGTACCTGTAGGCGACCGAATTCTTTTTGCAGAGTATGATTATTGTTTGAACCTCGGAGGTTTTTCTAATGTTTCGTTTGAAGAAAATGGCAAACGAATTGCTTTTGATATTTCGCCCGTGAATACGGTTTTGAATTATTATGCTAACCAATTAGGGTTGGATTATGATGATAGAGGGAAAATTTCAAAATCGGGGAAAATCAATTCTGATTT
>CALPPS020000048.1 GCA_943325515.2 Flavobacterium psychrophilum | reverse complement strand
TGCTAAACGAATAGCACTCATACAAGCTTCTGTGCCAGAATTTACAAATCTAATTTTATCAATATTAGGCACCATTGAAATAGCCAACTCAGCAATTTTGGTTTCCAATTCTGTTGGCATTCCAAATGAAGTTCCGCTTTTTGCTCTTTCAATTACTGCATCTACAACAGGTTGAAACGCATGTCCTAAAATCATTGGCCCCCAAGAATTAATATAATCAATTAATCGGTTTCCATCTTCATCATATAAATAGGCACCTTTCGCGCTTTTGGCAAAAATAGGTGTTCCTCCAACTCCTTTGAATGCTCTAACTGGAGAATTTACGCCACCTGGAATTACTTTTTCGGCATCAGCAAATAACTGACTGCTTCTTTGATAAATCATATCTTAAACGTTAGATTGTATTTTTATGGGATTTATTTAACAATGATACTTTGCCCAAGAGACAAAACATTATCTGTTAAATTATTTTTCTTTTTCAACTCTTCAATTGAAATATTAAATTTTTTAGCTAGTGAATATAAAGTATCCCCTTTAACTACAGTGTACTTATCTATTTCTTCTACGTAAACTATATCTTTACTGTTTGTTGACACAAATTCTATATCTAATACCTCAGCATCAAATTTATTCAATTCATAACGTTCAATTAATGCTATAAGTTTATCAGGGTATTTTGGGTCTGTGGCATATCCTGCGTCTTTCAATCCTTTTGCCCAAGCTTTATAATCATCTTTTTCTAGTTGAAAAAGTGTCGAGTATCTTGGTCTGCTTGTTAAAAAAAAAGAGTGATCGAGAAAAGACTCACTTGGATCTTGATACTTTCTAAAACATTCATTTTCAGCGTCATCAGTATAACTAATGCTTGGCCCAGTCCATTCTTTATGGCATTTAATACCAAAATGATTATTGGCTTGAAGACTAAGAGGCCCTGTTCCTGCACCAGATTCTAGAATAGCTTGTCCTAACGTTATACTAGATGGAATACCAGTTCTTAACATATTATCTTTAGCAATTGATTTATATTTTTCGATATAAGCTAACACCATTTGGGTGGTAACTTTTACACGAGTGGTAGCTTCTAAAACCACAGTATTATTACTATTACTTTGAGTGGAAGCAGTCTTTTGAGTAACGATTTCAGGTTTATTTTGAGAGGTTGGTCTAAAAATAGGTTTTTTAAACGTTTGGGCAACTTTTGTTCTTGATTCTCTTGGATCTTGTTTTGATGTTCTAACAATTGGTTGGTTAGTACTGCAAGAAGCAACAAAAAGCAGCATAAGCAATAAAATAAGTTTTTTAATCATGAATTATTATTTCAGTTTGTTTTTTTTGTCTTAATAAGTGGTTCATGCCTGCAATTCCCTGTAATCCCCCCGTATGTAATAGTAATATTTTTGAGTTGTCAGGAAACCATTTTTTTTCGATTAAATCCAAAACACCAAAAACCATTTTTCCTGTGTAAATTGGATCCAAAGGGATTTTATATTGCTGATAAAATTCATTTATAAAAACTATCAATTCTCCCGTTACTTTACCATAACCACCAAAATGATAATTGGTAATTAATTCCCAATTATTGTTTTTAGCAAATTTACAAATATCTTCCTTTAAAAAATCACCTTTTAGAGCAGGAAATCCCAAAACTTGTTGACTAGGTTTTGAACAATTAATAATTCCAGCTATCGTTCCTCCTGTCCCTACGGCACAACAAATGTAATCAAAATCAGCATCTCCTTCAGTTAATACTTCTTCACATCCTTTAATGGCTAAGTCATTAGTTCCTCCTTCTGGCAAAAGATAAAAATCTCCAAACTTTTCTTTTAAATTGACAATAAATTCCTCGCTTTTTTTAGCTCTAAAGGTTTCTCTTGAAACAAATTCAAAAACCATTCCTAATTCTTGTGCTTTTTGTAGTGTGGAATTTTCAGCAATTTTGTCTGCCAACTCTTCTCCTCTAATTACTCCAATAGTTCTGAATCCATTTTCTTTTCCTGCCGCAGCAACGGCCAAAATATGATTAGAAAAAGCGCCTCCAAAAGTTAATATAGTTTTCTTTTTTTCTTGTATTACTTGAAGTAAATTGTATTTTAATTTCCTGAATTTATTTCCTGAAACATAGGGATGAATTAGGTCTTCACGCTTTACATAAAGCGTAACATTAGAATTTTCTATTACAATTTTTTGATTAATGCTTTTCAAGTGAGAAATTTTCAACAAATCTACTCTTTAATCTTCAAAAAAAGGATTCATTTTTGAAGATACGTTTTAAAAATTAGTTTTATAAATATTTCAAAACAATTAGTATCATTACTTATAAAGTAATTAAATTTGTAGTTATGAATGACCCAAATTATGAAGATAAACTAATAGAAGGCGAAGATTTTTATTTGACTCCTGAAGGTTATCGCTGTTTCACCGAAAAACACCATTTAAAAAGAGGTTACTGTTGCCGAAGTGGCTGTCGGCATTGCCCTTATGGATTCGACAAAAAAACGGGTGGAATTAAAAAAAGTGAATAGCCCTTAGTATATATTGATTAGTAATTACCCAAAAAATATAAATTACAACTAAAAAAATGACTTTCAAAGAAGAAATACTACAAGGAATTCCATCGGTTTTGCCTAATCCAAAACCGTATGAACCTGAAATAAATCATGCACCAAAACGCAAAGAAATTCTTTCCGCAGAAGAAAAAAAACTAGCTTTAAAAAATGGCTTGCGTTATTTTGATCCTGAAAATCATGCCACTTTATTGCCTGAATTCAAACAAGAATTAGAAACCTACGGACGTATTTACATGTACCGTTATAGACCAGATTATAAAATATTTGCACGTCCTATTTCTGAATATCCTGGAAAAAGCGAGCAGGCAAAAGCCATCATGTTAATGATTCAAAACAACTTGGATCATGCTGTGGCACAACATCCACACGAATTAATTACCTATGGTGGAAATGGCGCTGTTTTCCAAAACTGGGCACAATACCGATTAACCATGAGCTATTTAGCCGAAATGACCGAAGAACAAACTTTGGTCATGTATTCTGGGCATCCAATGGGTCTATTCCCTTCTCATAAAGAAGCGCCTAGAGTAGTTGTAACTAACGGAATGGTTATTCCAAATTATTCTAAACCTGATGATTGGGAAAAAATGAATGCATTAGGGGTTTCTCAATACGGCCAAATGACCGCAGGAAGCTATATGTATATCGGTCCGCAAGGAATTGTCCATGGCACTACAATCACTGTATTAAATGGTTTTAGAAAAATAAAAAAATCACCAAATGGCGGATTGTTTGTCACCTCAGGTTTAGGAGGAATGAGTGGTGCGCAACCAAAAGCAGGAAATATTGCCGGATGTGTTACAGTTTGTGCCGAAGTAAATCCAAAAATAACCCACATAAGACATTCACAAGGTTGGATAAATGAAGTAATTGAAAACATTGATAAATTGGTTCCTAGAGTTAAAAAAGCAATAGAAACTAAAGAAGTAGTTTCCATAGCTTATTTAGGCAATATTGTAGACGTTTGGGAAAGATTTGACCAAGAAAATCTGCATATCGATTTAGGTTCAGATCAAACTTCTTTGCATAATCCTTGGGCTGGAGGTTATTATCCTACAGGTTATACTTTTGAAGAATCAAATGAATTGATGGCTAATAATCCTAAAAAATTTAAAGAAGAGGTTCAAAAAACATTACGCCGACATGCATCAGCTATTAATAAACATACTGCTAAAGGAACCTATTTCTTTGACTATGGAAATGCTTTTTTACTAGAAGCTTCTCGTGCAGGAGCAGATATCATGGCAGAAAATCAAATTGATTTCAAATACAACAGCTACGTGCAAGACATTATGGGTCCTATGTGTTTTGATTACGGATTTGGACCATTTAGATGGGTTTGTGCCTCAGGAAATCCTGAAGATTTAGCCAAAACTGATAAAATTGCTTGCGATGTTTTAGTAGAAATGATGAAAAATTCGCCAGAGGAAATTCAACAACAAATGGCTGATAATATTCAATGGATAAAAGGAGCTCAAGAAAATAAATTAGTCGTTGGTTCTCAAGCCAGAATATTGTATGCCGATGCTGAAGGTCGAATAAAAATAGCTGAAGCTTTCAATCAAGCCATTGTGCGTGGCGAAATTGGTTATGTTATTTTAGGTCGCGATCATCATGATGTTTCAGGAACTGATTCTCCTTACAGAGAAACATCTAACATTTATGACGGTTCAAGATTTACTGCCGATATGGCAATACAAAATGTCATAGGTGATAGCTTTCGTGGTGCTACATGGGTTTCTATTCACAATGGCGGAGGTGTTGGTTGGGGAGAAGTAATTAATGGTGGATTCGGCATGGTTCTTGACGGAACTAAAGAAGCTTCCAGACGCTTAGAATCAATGCTTTTTTGGGATGTGAACAACGGAATTTCTAGAAGAAGTTGGGCAAGAAACGAAGGTGCCATTTTTGCTATAAAAAGAGCTATGGAAACGCAACCTTTATTAAAAGTTACCATCCCTAACATAGTTGATGATAGTTTATTATAAATTAAAATTTATACCCATGAAAAAAATTGTTTTTATTCCGTTATTACTGTTGTTTTTTATTTCTTGTAGTTCTGTGAGAGTGAATTCAGACTATGATAAAAAAATAGATTTTACACTATATAAAACCTATGCCTTTTATAAAACAGGAATTGATAAAGTTGAAATTTCTGATTTAGACAAAAAGAGAATTCTTCGTTCTATAGATGAAAGTTTATCAGCAAAAGGATTTACCAAAAGCGAAACTCCTGATTTATTGATTAACTTTTATACCAAAGAAAGAGAACAAGTCGATGTTAACCAATTCAATATGGGTTGGGGTTATGGCTGGGGTTGGGGCTGGAATCCATGGATGTGGGGAGGAAATACCACGGTAACTAGATATCCCGAAGGGACTCTTTATATTGATTTAATTGATGCCAGTAAAAAAGAATTAATTTGGCAAGGAGAAGGAGAAGGAGTATTAACCAAAGACACCAATAAAAAAGATGAAGTGATTAAAGAATTTGTGACTAAAATTCTAGAACAATATCCACCTCACAAAAAGTAGAAAGTGCTCAGTCACAGTTAACAGTTTAATCAAAAATGTTTTGAGGTTTGTTCTTAAGTATATAAGCCGCAGCAATAAAGTTAAGGTTTATTTTATTATAATTATTTCGCTAATTTACTTTTAGATTAGTAATTTTACAACTCAACAATTTTAGATTTATGGAAGCCCAATTTGAAAGCAACCCTTTGATTGATAGATTACCAAAGCATTTAAAACAATTCATAAAACCACAAGATTATGCTGATTATACTCCAATTAATCAAGCGGTGTGGCGATATGTAATGCGTAAAAATGTTGCTTATTTATCAAAAGTTGCCCATGAATCTTATCTTGACGGATTGAAAAAAACAGGTTTGGAAATAGATAATATTCCTAATATGTATGGCATGAATCGCATTTTAAAAGAAATCGGTTGGGCTGCCGTTGCCGTTGATGGATTTATTCCTCCCAATGCTTTTATGGAATTTCAAGCCTATAATGTTTTAGTTATTGCTTCAGATATTCGACAATTAGAACATATTGAATACACACCAGCACCAGACATCATTCATGAAGGCGCGGGTCATGCGCCTATTATTGCTAATCCCGAATATGCTGAATATTTGCGACGCTTTGGTGAAATAGGTTGCAAAGCAATTTCTACATCTCGTGATTATGAAATGTATGAAGCAATTCGATTACTTTCAATTCTAAAAGAAGCCGAAGACACGCCAGAGGCTGAAATTAAAAAAGCTGAAAAACAAGTTGATTTTCTGCAAAACAATATGGGAGAACTTTCTGAAATGTCTCGGATCAGAAACTTACACTGGTGGACAGTAGAATATGGTTTAATTGGCACTATAGATAATCCAAAAATATATGGTGCTGGATTACTTTCTTCTATAGGGGAAAGCGCCTGGTGCATGACGAATAATGTGAAGAAAATTCCCTATGATATTTTGGCAGCTGATCAAGGTTTTGATATTACTAAACCCCAACCTCAACTTTATGTAACACCTGATTTTGCAAATTTAAGTTTAGTTCTAGAAGAATTTGCTAATACAATGGCATTGCGAACAGGAGGCTTATCAGGTATAAAAAAATTAATAACTTCTAATGCTCTAGGAACAATAGAATTAAGCACTGGAATTCAAATTTCTGGCTTGTTTACTAATGTTATAGAGCACGAAGGAAAACCTGTTTACGTGCAAACTCAAGGAAAAACAGCACTTTCCTATCGTGAAAAAGAATTAGTAGGTCACGGAACTGAATATCATGCCGAAGGTTTTGGTTCTCCTATCGGAAAATTAAAAGGCATTAATTTAGCCATAGAAGACATGAGTCCCAGAGATTTAAGAGCTTATGCAATATACGAAGCAGAAAAAGTTACTTTAGAATTTGAAGGCGATATTATTGTTACCGGAAAAATAGTAACTGGTTCAAGAAACTTGCAAGGTGAAATTCTTTTAATCAAGTTTATAAATTGTACCGTTACACATAAAGACCAAATTCTTTTCCAACCTGAATGGGGTACTTATGATATGGTTGTGGGTAAAAAAGTAATATCGGCTTTCTCTGGTCCTGCAGATGTGAATAGTTTTGACATCATAAAACACGTGCCTTCAAGTCATACTATTAAAGCAAAAAAATCAGCTGAACGTGAAGAATTGGAAGAATTATATTTGAACATTAAAAATATTCGAGAAGGAAAGACAGAAAAACTATTACTCGAAAAAACTTTCGAAACTTTAAAAGAAAATCACCCTAAAGACTGGTTACTTGCTCTTGAAATTGCTGAATTATGCAACATGAACAACAATAGCACATTATTACAAGAAGTTTTAGTTTATTTAGAAAAAGTAAAACAAAACCGTCCTGAAATTGGTCATTTAATTGATGGAGGATTAGAATTATTTTTGAAAAAAATTGCTATTTAAAATTTGTAACTACAAACTAATCTTTCTAGAAATATCTTTGTTAAAAAATATAATCATGGGATTATTAAGTTGATTAGTTTTAGTCGGAAAATCTGATAATGAACAAGCATCTTATATTCTTAAAAACAAAAGGACTCAAAGTGGTGAGTAGTGGCGATTGGAAAGTTTAGGAAGTAAATTATAATTGGGTAAAACTAAAAATTGATAAAAGGAAATTTTAATTTGACCTTGCTTATTTTAGATTCCAATTGAAACTGAAATTTTTGATAACTTTCAGATGAAGTAGTAAAAGGGCGATGCGCAAAATCACGTTGAATAGCTTCAACTTCAGTCATTGTTGATATAGCGTCATCAGAAACAGAACTTTCAACAAACCTTTCCCAAATATAATCGATTGCTACCTGATTAGGGTGTAACATATCTTCAGAATAAAATCGATAATCGCGAAGTTCATCCATCATAATTTCATAGGAGGGAAAATACTCTTTATTGAAATTTTGAATTTCTGAAGATGAATGTAATGCCACAATTAAATGTGATTTACTTAGTTGATTTTCTGTATAACCGTCTTTTAAGTGGCGCACTGGTGAAATAGTGAAAATTATTTTACAATGGGGATTTACTTTTTCTATCAAATCAATAGTGTTTTGAATTGATTTTCTTATATCAGTTATCGACAATATTTCTTTTTCAAAATTATTTTGAGGAACTTTGTGGCAATTTGCAACTATTTTATTTGTCTGTTTATTTCGATAAACCCATGAAGTTCCATAAGTAATAATTACGTGAGAAGCTTCTCTAATATACTTATTTGAAGCTACTAATAAATCATTTATTTCAATTAACATCTTATCTTTATCCGAATTACTTAATTCGGAATGCACTTCAAAATTATGCCATCTTTCATTATGAAAAAAAAGATCATTTTCATGAAATAATTCAAGGTTTACAACTTTAGAAATTATATTTTCAATAGCTTTTGGGTGGAATAAAATGCCAAATGGATTACATAGATTTTGGAACTTATAATAATCAAATTTACTAGCCATATTTTCTGCAAAACAGGATCCAAATGATAAAATCTTGCTTTGGTAATCAATTGGAAATTTTGATTTAAAAATTGGAACTACTGTTGTAAAATTCATATTTGATAAGCCTTCTGGTAAAAAAATAATATTAAATGAATTGCAATATAACCTATTTTCCAACTTTAATTTGTCAAATTTTAGAATAAATTTGGTAATTATTAAATTAATCTTAATTTTTTTAAATAATAATTTTCGCTTGTATTTTTATCTATATTTGTTTAACAATTAACTTAAAAAAATATTAAAATGAAGTATTTATTAACTACAATTATGGCAATTGGCTTTGCTTTTACAGGAGTTCAAGCGCAAGAAGCAAACAAAGCCCCACAAGAAAAAACAATTTCTAAAGAAGAAAGAGCATCAGCAAAAGTTAAAAAAGAAGCTGATTTGATGGAAGCATTCAAAACTGCAGGTTTAACCGAAGATGAACAACAAAAATTCAGATCGATTATGGAAGAAAGTTCTGCATTCGGAAAATCGTTAAAAGCAGACGCAACTCTTTCAGACGAAGAAAAAGCAGCAAAATCTAAAGAATATAGCAAAGCTAAAGAAGGTAAGATTAAAGAATTATTAGGCGTTGAAAAATACAAAGCTTTAAAAGAAGTTCAAAAAGCCCAAAAAGAAGCTTCTAAAGCAGCAAATTAATTGGCAATTACAAACAAAAAAACCTTTCAATTGAAAGGTTTTTTTGTTTATGACTAACTCTTTCTATCTTATAAATTCAATTGCTTTTTCAAGAGCTTCTGCTATTCCGGCAGAATTTTTACCGCCAGCGGTTGCAAAGAAAGGCTGACCTCCACCACCACCTTGTATATATTTACCTAATTCTCTAACTACATTTCCAGCATTAAGGGATTTGTCCGCCACTAATTCCTTAGAGATATAACAACTAATTGTTGGCTTTCCTTCTTCGGCAGTAGCCAAAACTACAAAAACATTCGTTCCTAAAGTTCCTAATTCATAAGCCAAATCTTTAGCTCCATTAGGCTCTAAATCTACTTGTCTGGCTAAAAATTGAACTCTATTTACTATTTTAATTTCGGAAACTAATTCGGTCTTTAAATTTTTAACTTTATCTTTCATTAAAACCTCAATTTGCTTTGAGAGTTTCATATTTTCCTCTTGTAAAGTAGTAACTGCTTTCAAAATATCTTGCGGATTTTTCAAGGTATCTTTGATTTCGGCTAAGGTAACTTCTTGATTTTGATAAAAATTCTTAACAGCATCGCCAGTAATCGCCTCAATTCGACGAATGCCTGCTGCAACGGCTCCTTCTGAAATGATTTTGAAATGCCATATTTCAGCAGTATTTTTTACGTGGATTCCACCACACAATTCTTTACTGTTTCCAAACTCAATCATCCGGACATTATCACCATATTTTTCGCCAAATAAAGCCATAGCTCCCTTATCTAAAGCTTCTTTAATAGGAATATTTCGGTGTTCCACCAATTGTAAATACGCCTCGATTTGTGCATTAACACTTGTTTCTACTTCACGTAATTCTTCATCTGTTACTTTTGCAAAATGCGAAAAGTCGAAACGCAAATAATTCGGATTTACCAACGACCCTTTTTGTTCCACATGAGTTCCCAAAATAGTTCTTAATGCATGGTGCATTAAATGCGTTGCCGAGTGATTTTTAGAAGTTGACGTTCTTAAATCAGTATTTACTTTTGCCACAAAACTTGCAGAAACATTTTCTGGCAATTGTTTGGCAAAATGTAGGATTAAGTTATTTTCTTTCTTAGTGTCAATGATGTCAATAGTTTCATTAGCAGACACTAAAGTTCCTTTGTCTCCCACTTGTCCGCCGCCTTCTGGATAAAAAGGTGTGCTATTTAAAACTATTTGATATAAAATACCATCTTTTTTACTATCAACTTTTCGAATTCGAGTGATTTTTACTTCGTTTTCCGTTTGGTCATAACCCACGAAGGTTTCTACATTTCCAGGAATTAAAACTGACCAATCTTCGGTCGAAACTTCTGAAGCTGCACGAGAACGAGATTTTTGTTCTTGCATTGAGGTATCAAACTCAGTTTCATTAAACGACATGCCTTTTTCTTTTAAAATAAGAGCTGTCAAATCTTTTGGAAAACCATAAGTATCATATAATTCAAATGCTTTTGCCCCTGAAACTTCTGAACCTTTAGTTAGCGCAATAACGTTATCTAATAATTGTAATCCTTGATCTAAAGTTCTCAAGAAAGAAGCTTCTTCTTCACGAATTACATTAGTAACAAGTTGCTGTTGCGATTTGATTTCTGGGAAAAATTCGCCCATTTGAGCAGCTAACACTTCAACTAGTTTGTTTATAAATGGCTCTTTAGTATTTAAAAACGTAAATCCATAACGTATTGCGCGACGTAAAATTCTTCGAATCACATAACCCGCACCCGTATTGGATGGTAATTGTCCGTCAGCAATTGCAAAAGCTACTGCACGAACGTGGTCAACAATAACTCGAATAGCAATGTTGGTTTTTTCTTGGTTCTCGGTTGTTGGTTGTTGGTTGTTGGCAGTGTATTTTGATCCTGTAATTTGCTCTACTTTTTCAATAAGTGGCGTGAAAACATCAGTATCATAATTGGAAGTCACATTTTGCATCGCCATACACAAACGCTCAAAACCCATTCCAGTATCAACGTGCTGTGCTGGTAATTTTTCTAACGAACCATCAGCTTTTCGGTTGAATTCCATGAATACATTATTCCAAATTTCCACTACTTGAGGGTGATCGGCATTTACTAGACTTCGTCCAGAAACTGCTGTTCTTTCAGTATCAGTTCTTAAATCGATATGAATTTCGGAACATGGACCACACGGCCCTTGATCGCCCATTTCCCAAAAATTGTCTTTTTTATTTCCAAGAATAATTCTGTCTTCTGGAACATATTGTTTCCAAATATCCCATGCTTCTTGATCGAAAGGCACATTCTCTAATGGGTTACCTTCGAAAACAGAAACATATAAACGTTCTTTATCCAACTTCAACACTTCAGTTAAAAATTGCCACGCCCAAGATAAAGCTTCTTTTTTGAAATAATCCCCAAACGACCAGTTGCCCAACATTTCAAACATAGTGTGATGATACGTATCAAAACCTACATCTTCCAAATCATTGTGCTTTCCTGAAACACGAAGACATTTTTGTGTATCGGCTATACGTTTACTTTTAGGAGTTCCATTACCTAAAAAGTATTCTTTGAATTGTGCCATCCCTGAGTTGTTGAACATCAAAGTTGGATCATCTTTTAGAATGATTGGTGCAGATGGAACAATTAAGTGTCCATTCCCTTCAAAGAATTGTAAGTATGCTTTACGAATGTCTTGTGATTTCATTTTTATGTTTATTCAGTTATGAGGTTGTTTGTTGATTTGGTTATATTTGTTTGTTCTTAAATTTCTTTTTTAAATAATCGAATTGCAAAGAACCAAATCTACTTTATAAAATAAAATTAGATTGGGATTGAAACATTTGTTAAATTTGTTCGTATAACCATTGTTTTTCAAAACTAGCACAAAAATAGTATAAAATAAAAGATGGCGAAAAAAGTAAAGTATTATTTCGATACCGAAAGTTTAGCTTACCGAAAAATAAACCCAAAATTATCCAAAAAACTTGGTTATATTGGGTTGTTTTTACTGTCATCTTCATTGTTTGGCTTTTTGTGTTTTGTAGCTCTCTTGAATACATCCTATTTAGAAACTCCAAAAGACCGTTTACAAGCTCGCGAAATTGAAACGATGAAATTGCGCTATGCCATTTTGAATAAAAAAATTGATGAAGTAGAAGAAGTTTTAGTAGAAGTAGAAGACAGAGACAATAATATTTACAGAACCTATTTTAATACTTCTCCCATACCAGTAGAACAACGCAAGGCAGGTTTTGGTGGAGTGAATAGATATAAAGAATTAGAAGGATATGACAATTCTGAATTGGTAATAAACACTTCTAAACGTGTGGACATTATCTCAAAAGAATTAGTCATACAATCTAAATCATTGGACGAGATACTGAAATTAGCGAAAGAAAAAAATAAGTTATTGGCAGCAATACCAGCCATACAACCAGTGAAGAATGAGCAAATGAAGCGAGTAGCTTCAGGATTTGGTTACAGAAGTGACCCGTTTACTAAAGTTAGAAAAATGCACGAAGGAATGGATTTTACAGCAATTACGGGAACACCTATTTTTGCCACTGGTGACGGTGTTGTAAAAAATGCTGATAATTCTAAATCGGGTTATGGCAATCATATTGAAATTAATCATGGTTTTGGTTATTTGACATTATATGGCCATTTGAGCAAATACAAATGTAGAGCCGGGCAAAGAGTAAAACGTGGCGACATCATTGGATATGTAGGTAGCACAGGGAGAAGTGAGGCACCTCATCTACATTATGAAGTGCACAAATACGGGAAAGTAGTAAACCCATTGAATTTTTACTATGGCAATATTTCGGCAGCAGAATATACTGCCATTTCAAAATTGGCTAATCAAGAAAATCAATCTCTAGACTAATACACATTAGTATTCAGTTTATAAATAGTATAAATATGCATATAGAAATAAAAGAAGGAAAAAGATACTATAGCATTGGCGAAGTGGCCAAAGCTTTCAACGTGAATACTTCGTTGATTCGTTTTTGGGACAAAGAATTTGACATTCTTAAACCAAAGAAGAATGCCAAGGGCAATAGAATGTTTACTCCTGAAGATGTGAAAAACTTACAACTCATTTATCATTTGGTAAAAGAACGTGGTTTTACTCTTGAAGGTGCCAAAACACATTTAAAAGAAGGACAGAAGAAAACTTTAGACAAGTTTGAAATCGTTAGCAAATTAGAAACTGTCAAAGCACAATTATTAAACATTAAAAATCAACTTTAGGCTTGGTTTTTGTAACAAACAAATCGTTTTAAAAACTAATAACAAACATTAAATCAAAAAACATGGAATTAAAAAAATTTTTACCTTGGATTATTGCAGTAGTTGTAATTTTTGGGATTTACAGCTGGGTTAAAGGAATTAATAATACAGCCGTTGGTTACGAACAAACTATCAACGAAGCTTGGGGTAATGTAAACACTTCTTACCAGAGAAGAAATGACTTAATTGGAAACTTAGTAAACACAGTTAAAGGTGCTGCTGATTTTGAAAAAAGCACTTTAACAGCTGTCATTGAAGCTAGAGCTAAAGCAACTTCAGTAACTGTAGACCCGACTAATATTACTCCAGAACAATTGGCTGCATTTAATTCAGCACAATCAGGAGTTTCTTCTTCATTATCGAGATTATTGGTTTCTGTAGAACGCTATCCAGAACTTAAAGCCAATCAAAACTTCTTGAAATTACAAGATGAATTGGCTAGTACGGAAAATCAAATTTTAACAACTAGAACACGTTTTAACGAAGCTGTAAAACCTTATAATACTCACATAAAAACTTTCCCAAATAATTTATTTGCAGGGATGTTTGGTTTCAAAGAAAAAGCCTATTTCCAAGCGGTTGAAGGAGCAGAAAAACCAGTGGAAGTAAAATTCTAATTGAGCACCATGTCTAAAATAGAAGATTTTTTAACCAAAGAAGAGGAACAAGAAATTGTTACTGCTATTGGGATAGCCGAAAAAAATACTTCCGGTGAAATTAGAATACATATAGAAAATGGCACGAGCCATAAAGGCGAACTGGCGAAGCAAACTTCCATAGCTCCTATAGAGAGAGCTGTGGAAGTTTTTCATCATTTGCAGATGGAACAAACCCAAGAACGCAATGGCGTTATCATTTATGTGGCAGTAAAAAGCAAACAATTTGCTATTTATGGGGATAAAGGCATTAATGAAAAAGTACCTGCTGATTTTTGGGATTCAACTAAAGATACTATTATTTCTCATTTCAAAAACGGAAATTTCAAGCATGGATTAATTGACGGCATACTAAAAGCTGGCGAACAATTAAAAACTCATTTCCCTTATCAAGACGCTGATACAAACGAACTTTCCAACGAAATATCTAAAGGATAAATTATGAAGTACGAAGTACAAATTACGAAGTACAAAGGAATAGCGCCAATCCTTTTGTTTGTTACACTATTTAGTTTTTTACCTGCTTTTTCTCAATTTACAATTCCGAAAAAACCAGATTTGCAAACTTCGGTATACGACTATGCTAAGTTATTAAATGCAACTGAAAAAGAGCAATTAGAAGAAAAACTCATTCGCTATTCCGACTCTACATCTACACAAATTGTAGTGGCAACAGTTCCTACAATAAATGGAGAAGATATTGGAATTTTAACGCCAAAATGGGCTCAGGAATGGGGTATCGGTCAAGCCAAAGAAGATAATGGTGTATTTATATTAGTTGCTGAAAAAGAACATAAAATTTGGATTTCTCCTGGCTATGGATTAGAAGATAGACTAACAGCTGGAATTGGAGGTGAAATTACAAGAAACATTATAATTCCCGAATTCAAAGCTGGTAGTTATTATAAAGGTTTAGACAAAGGTGCTGATGCTCTCTTTGATGTATTTAAAGGGAAATACAAAGGCGAAAGAAAGAAAAATAAAAAAGAAGATATCCCAATTATCCCTATAATCATCATTTTTATCATTATCATAATAATCATTGCGAAAAACAAAAATAATGGCGGAAACTCTGGCGGTAGAAGCGGCGGTATGGATTTAGCCGATATTATTTTGTTGAGCAGTCTGGGTCGTGGAGGATTTGGAAGTGGTTCTGGCAGCAGCTCAGGAGGAGGATTTGGTGGCGGTGGATTCGGTGGAGGATTTGGCGGCGGTGGATTTTCTGGTGGCGGTTCAGGTGGTGGATGGTAATTCAATATTTATAAAAACATAAAGCTCGATCAAATTGACCGAGCTTTTTTTATTACTTTTCTCTAATATAAATATCAATAGGAACTCCCGAAAAATCCCAGTTTTCACGGATTTTATTTTCAAGGAAACGTTTGTAAGCTTCTTGAACATATTGGGGTAAGTTGGCAAAAAAAACGAACTGTGGTGTTGGTGTTGGCAACTGCATACAATATTTAATTTTAACGTATTTCCCTTTCAATGCTGGCGGTGGATAGGCTTCTATCAACTTCAACATGAAGTCGTTGAATTTTGATGTTTGAATGCGTTGTTTTCTGTTTTCGAATACTTTTACAGTTTCTTCTAAGGCTTTTAAAAGACGTTGTTTAGTCAAGGCTGATACAAATAAAATTGGCACATCAGTAAAAGGTTTTAACTCTTCTCTGATTTTAGCTTCATAATCGCGAGTAGACATGGTATCTTTTTCAATCAAGTCCCATTTATTTACTAAAATGATAACGCCTTTTCTATTCTTTTCGGCTAACCAAAATATACTTTGATCTTGACCTTCAAAACCACGAGTAGCATCTATCAACAAAATTATAACGTCCGAGTGTTCAATAGCGCGAACCGAACGCATTACAGAATAGAATTCTAAATCTTCTTTTACTTTTGCTTTTCTTCGAATTCCTGCAGTATCTACTAAGTTGAATTCAAATCCGAAACGATTATATTTGGTATCAATTGAATCGCGAGTAGTTCCTGCAATATCAGTAACCACAAATCGATCTTCGCCAATTAGTGCATTTATAAAAGATGACTTGCCAGCATTAGGGCGACCTACCACACAAAACCTTGGTAAAGCAGCTTCTTCATCTGAAACTTCGGGTAATTCGGGTAACACTTTTACTAATTCATCTAACAATTCTCCTGTTCCGCTACCACTAATACTGGCTATGGTAAAATATTCGCCCAAACCTAAATTATAAAATTCAATAGCGTCTTTTTCACGCATAGCATTATCTACTTTATTTACGGCTAATAAGATTGGTTTGGTTACTTTTCTAAGTAATTTGGCTACTTCCGCATCCATTGGGGTAATCCCTTCTTCAACATCAACCACAAAAATAATTGCATCTGCTTCATCAATAGCTAATTCAACCTGGCGACGAATTTCACTTTCAAAAATATCATCTGAACCTTTGATATAACCACCAGTATCTATTACTGAGAACTCTTTTCCATTCCATTCACTTTTACCGTAATTTCGATCACGAGTAACACCGCTAACAGAGTCAACAATAGCTTCTCTTCTCTTTATCAATCGATTAAAAAAAGTTGATTTCCCTACATTTGGTCTTCCTACAATGGCTACAATATTGTTCATGCGTTATTTTAATTTTGTGCAAAAGTACGTTTTTTGATTAAGGATTTGGGAATAAGGATTTAGGAATTGAATAAAATCTTAAATGTAAAATCAAAAATTATTTTTGGTTGTATCCAAAACGGCGTAACTGAAATGCATTGCTCCTCCAATCCTTATTTACCTTTACATACAATTCGATATGGATTTGTTTTCCAAAAAACTTTTCTAAATCTTCACGTGATTGCACTCCAACATTTTTCAAAGCCCCGCCTTTGTGCCCAATGATAATTCCTTTTTGAGTGTCACGTTCTACCATTATAACAGAACGAATACGGATGATTTTTTCATCTTCTAGAAACTCCTCTGTTTCAATTTCAACAGCATAAGGTATTTCTTTGTCATAATTCAACAAGATTTTTTCACGAATGGTTTCGTTAACAAAAAAACGCTCTGGCTTATCTGTTAAAGCATCTTTTGGGTAGTATGGTGGAGAAACTGGAAGCAATTCTAATATACGCGCAAAAACTTCTTTTACATTAAAATTTTCTAAAGCAGAAATTGGATATATCTCTGCATTTGGAACTTTGTCTTTCCATAAAGCAATTTGTTCTTCTAATTGCTCTTGATTAGATTTATCTATTTTATTCAACAATAATAAAACAGGTATTTTAGAGTGAATGATTTTAGCAAAAAAGTCTTCGTCCTTCAATTCCTTCTCTCCTATTTCTACCATATAGATTAACACGTCCGCATCTTCAAAAGCCGACTTGACAAAATCCATCATCGATTTTTGCATCTCGTAAGCTGGTTTTATAATTCCTGGTGTATCTGAAAGGATTACTTGGAAATCGTCACCATTTACAATGCCTAAGATTCTATGACGAGTAGTTTGCGCTTTGGAGGTAATTATGGACAATCTTTCCCCTACGAAAGCATTCATCAAAGTTGATTTCCCCACGTTTGGGTTGCCAATAATATTTACAAAACCTGCTTTGTGTGACATGAAATCTAATTTAATTTTTTGCAAAGGTAGTCATATCAACTCAATAGAAGAAAAAAGATTTTTTAGGTTTTTTTGTTGTATTAATTGATATTCGTTGTATATTTGCACTTGAAACATCGCGGGATAGAGCAGTAGGCAGCTCGTCGGGCTCATAACCCGAAGGTCACAGGTTCGAGTCCTGTTCCCGCTACTAAGTTGAACCAATAACCTCTAAAGAAATTTAGGGGTTATTTTTTTCTATAAAATCTAAAAATTTATCATAATCTATCAGCAAATTGTTCGAGATTTCGTCTGGGCAGGCTACTAAGTAAGCCATTCAGAAATGAGTGGCTTTTTTTGTTTTTAAACTTTACAAAAAAATTGAAGAGTTTTGACCATTGCTTGAATTGACTTTTAACTAAGTTATATTCAACATTAATTTTAGAAAATTAAAAAAAGGGATAATCTCTGAAAGACTATCCCCTTTTACTTTATTAAAAACTTACTTATCTTTTAATCACTCGAAGCGTTTTCGTGTTTTCCCCTTGTGTTACAATAACATTGTAAATACCCGATGGATAACTGTTACCCACTTCTTGATTATTCATTTCAGCAGCGCTGAATTGACGCGTTTCTATTAGTTTTCCTATCATATCATATACTCTCATCTCAACTTGACTTTCACTTGTTGTTGTGAAATCTAATTGGAATGCTGAACTATATGGATTTGGATAGGCTTTCACCTCAAACGCTGCAACACTAGGTGAAGCTATTGTTGGGTTGCTTATCACAACTCGACATGATGATTTAAACCAAACATTAACTGGAGTACTATAAGCTAAAGCAGAACAAGGACTGCTAGTAAACTTAACTCGGAACCAAACATTACCTGCTGATGCACTAGCTGCGTTATAGGTCGCAGAGGTCGCGGTTGGAATATCAGTCCAAGTTGCAGTAGTTGTTGTATTAGTAACAGCTGTTGCGCTTGCTCCCGCATTATAATACTGCCATTGAATAGATCCAGCATATCCTGTGGCTAGTGTTAAAGCTTTAGTGGCTGTCGTACAAATTGCGGTTCCTGACGTAGTAAATCCTGTATTGCCTGTAACTGCAGTGGCTTTTGCAGCAGGACTAACTGTTACCGAAACAATGTTAGAAGTTGAAACACATGCACCACTTGTTGCTACCGCTTTGTACCATGTTGTTGGGGTAGCTGCTGCATAAGTTAAGTTTCCTGTCGCTAATGCTGTACTTGTTACTGTAGCTGAGATTGGAACTAATGTCCAAACAGCTGCTGCTCCAGTTGCATTTACATAATTCGTAGATTTATACCAAGCAACTGTTCCTGTTGATGCTCCTAACGTAAGAGTAGTTCCTGTTGCAGTACATACTGTATCTGTTGCAGATACTAATGTTCCTATAGCTGAAGCTGCACTTACAGTAACTTTAACTGCTGCAGAATTCACAGAACATGCTCCATTGGTGAATACAATTCTGTACCAAGTATCTTGTGTTAAAACTCCTGTTGACTTAGTCACCACTGCGTTTGTAGCTCCTGCAGCTGGTA
>CALPPS020000047.1 GCA_943325515.2 Flavobacterium psychrophilum | reverse complement strand
TAATTTGTCTTCAACACTTAGTTCTTTTGTAGTCGCCATATTTTATAAGTACTTAACTGGATTTGTATTTTCTTCCGAAAAAATGATTGCAAAATTAAGGATTTTTTTCTTAAGAAAATCAACAATATAATTTTTTGTAAATCTTTCACTTTCAAAGTGGCCAATATCAGCTAAAACCAATTGATTTTCAGCTTCATAAAAGTTATGATATTTCAAATCAGCTGTTAAAAAAATATCTGCCCCAGCTTGTTTCGCATTTTGAATAGCAAAGCTTCCTGAACCGCCAAGCACGGCTACTTTTTTTATTGGTTTTCCAAGTAATGCACTATGACGAATGCTACCACATTGCATTTTATCTTTTACAAAAGAAAGGAACTCATTTTCTGTCATAGGTTTCTCAAGTTCACCTATCATTCCGAGTCCAATATTTTGGTGAACATTTTGTAATTCATGAATACTGTAGGCTACTTCTTCATAAACATGATTGTTAAATAAGGCTTTTAGAACTTTAGATTGTGAGTATTTCTCATAGGTTACTTCAATTTTAATTTCTTCATTTTCTACAAATTCAAATCGATTTCCAATTTTGGGATCACTATCTTCATTGCCCATGAAAGTGCCTATGCCTTTAGAATTAAAACTGCAATTTTCATAGTTGCCAATTTTTCCTGCGCCAGCATCAAACAAGGCATTTCTTAATTTTTCTACATTTTCAGCTGTGGTGTAAGTAACTAGTTTTTGGATGAAGTTTTGTTTTGGAATAAGTATTTTGGTGTTAACTAAACTTAAAGCATCACTAAATATTTTATTGACACCATTTTTATGATTATCTAAAGCAGTATGAACAGCATATATCGCAATGTCATTTTTTATGGCTTTTAGAATTGAACGCTCAACATAATTTTTTCCAGTTATTTTCTTTAACCCTGAGAATATTATAGGATGAAAGCAAACTACCAAGTTGCATTTTTTTGTAATAGCTTCGTCAATTACATTTTCTAAAGCATCATGACAAACCAGAATTCCTGTTGTTTTAGTTTCAATATCACCTACAAGTAAACCAACATTGTCAAAATCTTCAGCATACCCCAATGGAGCTATTTCTTCAAGTATTAATAGTATCTCTTTTAGTTTCATATTATGTTGCCCATTCGTTTAAATATTCTTTTATGATCCAAATACCATTTACTTTTTCTAATAATAAAAAACTACCACTATTGTGCTCAATGTTTCTATAGAATGCAATTTTTACTAAAGCAAAATTATTATTTGAAAAATATATAGGTTTATTAATTATCAATAATCGTTGGTTATTTTCACCATATTGATTAGAAACTTTTTGAAAATCTTCTAATGATATACATTTATTAACCTTTTTATTTAGGTATTGATTTTGATTGTTGAACAAGTTGTTGTATTCTTCTGACCAATCTTCGTCTATGCCATAGATAATTTGTTTTTTTATTTCAATGCCATATTTCTTAAGTAAATCACTTTTTGAAATCACTTCCAAAACTTCTTCATTATTAGGTGCTTTTTTACAATAAAAATTTAGAAGTTGTAATCTTCCTTTGGCAATGACTTTTTCATTTTTGTAGTATTTAGAAAATATGATTTTCAAAATTTTAACGTTATCGTTTTCTTGAGCAAAAATACTTGTAGTGTTGAAAAAAAATAAAGCTATTATAAAGTAAAATGTTTTCATTTGTTTAGCTCAAAAGGCATAAATAATTTTAAACTGTAATTTTTTCAAAGATAAAATCTTTTACATCAAAAATATAAAAAACATTCGTGTATTAGAGGTAAATTCTCTATTTTCGTACTATGATTTTGTTACGAAAATTACTTTTCCCTTTTGCCATTCTATATGGTTTACTTACTTCTTTAAGAATTTATCTTTACGATAAAGGTATTTTCAAATCCTATTCTTTTGACATTCCGGTTATTGTTGTAGGGAATTTAAGTGTTGGAGGTACAGGAAAAACACCTCAAATTGAATATTTAATTCGGTTGCTTTCCTCTAAATACAGAATAGCAACCTTGAGTAGAGGTTATAAAAGAAAATCAAAAGGGTTTGTTTTGGCGGATGCAAACTCAAATGCTGAAATTCTAGGAGATGAACCTTTTCAATATTTTAAAAAATTTCCTGAAATTAAAGTAGCTGTTGATGCAGACAGACAAAATGGTATTAAGCAACTGTTAAACCAAAAAGAAAAACCCGAAGTTATTTTACTTGACGATGCCTTTCAGCACCTGAGAGTTAGAGCTGGTTTTTATATACTTTTAACGTCTTTTGATGATTTGTTTATTGATGATTTTATATTACCAATGGGAAATCTACGGGAAACAAGAAATGGTGCAAAAAGAGCTAATATGATAATTGTCAGTAAATGTCCAACAACAATTTCTCAACTTGAGCAAGAAACCATTAAAAAGAAAATAGGTTTTGATATTCCAATATTTTTTAGTTTTATTGACTATGATGACAAGGTTTATAATCAAAATGATACTTTGGAAGTTTCAGAAATTAAATCAAAAGAAAAAGTTTTATTAGCAGGAATTGCAAATCCAAAGCCTTTTTTCGATTATTTAAAAACTAAAAATGATGAAATTTTGACTTTTTCCGATCATCACCATTTTAGCGAAAGCGAAATTATAAACATTAAAAATATAGCAAGGGACAAAGTTATAATTACAACCGAAAAAGATTTTGTTCGTTTGAACTCAGATATCTTAGCAAAACAATTATATTATTTACCTATCAAAAGTAAGTTCATTGATTACCAAGAGACTTTTGATAAATTTATTCTAAACTATGTGGGAACTTGTTCAAGAAACCGTTAATTTTATAAAGAGCAAAACAAATTTCACCCCAGAATATGGTGTGATTTTGGGTTCTGGATTAGGTAGTTTTACAGATGATATTACTATTGAGTTTACTTTGCAGTATCACGATATTCCAAATTTTCCAGTTTCAACGGTAGAGGGTCATAAAGGCGCTTTGATTTTTGGTACTATTGGTAATAAGAAAATAGTTGCAATGCAAGGAAGATTTCATTATTACGAAGGCTATTCTATGCAGGAAGTTACTTTCCCTGTTCGTGTGATGAAGTATATTGGAGTGACAAAATTAATAGTTTCTAATGCTTCTGGCGGAGTAAATCCTAATTATAAAGTGGGTTCTATTGTGGTGATAAAAGACCATATCAATATGATGCCAGAACATCCTTTGAGAGGAAAAAATGATTCTCGATTCGGGCCTAGATTTGTAAATATGAGTGAACCCTACAGTTTAAAAATGATTGCTAAAGTGAAAGAAATAGCTTCAACTTCTAATATTGAATTACTTGACGGGGTTTATTTGGGATTGCAAGGGCCAACTTTCGAAACCTTACACGAATATAAAATGGTAAAGGTTATTGGAGCGGATTGTGTTGGTATGTCTACCGTCCCTGAGGTTATAGTTGCTCGACACATGGATTTGGAAACTTTTGGCATTTCAGTAATTACAGATATGGGTAGTGAAGAATATCTATCATCTATAACTCATGATGAAGTTTTAAAAGCTGCTAACGAAGCAGAACCTAAATTGAGACAACTAATCAAAGAATTAATTCTTCAATACTAATTGATTCTATTTTTTAGGGTTATTTTCCATAAATAAAATCAAGTCAATTATTCGAGAACAATACCCAATTTCATTGTCATACCAACCCACTACTTTTACCATTTTATCGATAACTGAGGTTAGTTGCGAGTCAAATAGGCAGGAATTTGCATTGCCAATGATATCGACTGAAACAATAGGGTCTTCAGTATAGGCTAGAATTCCTTTAAGATAGGTTTCAGAAGCTTTTTTGAAAGCAGTATTAATTTGTTCAATAGTCACAGCTTTTTCTACATAGCCAGTAATATCCGTCAAAGAACCATCGGGAACAGGAACTCGAATACCACTTCCACCTATTTTCCCATCCATTTCAGGAAAAATTTTAGTTAATGCTTTTGCTGCTCCAGTAGTTGTGGGAACAATAGATTGACTTGCACCACGAGCTCTTCTTAAGTCTTTGTGTGGTTGGTCATGCAAACTTTGGTCAGTAGTGTAGGAGTGTACCGTTGTTATATAAGCTTGTTCAATGCCACAAAGTTCGTTAATTACTTTAATCATTGGGGCAGCATTATTTGTAGTACAACTGGCATTAGAAACTATGGTTTCAGTTCCGTCCAATATGTTTTCATTTACGCCTAGCACTATCGTTTTTATTTCTGGAACATCAGATGGCGCTGATAGAATAACTTTTTTTGCACCAGCCAAAATATGTTTGTTTATGTCTTTAAAAGTGGTAAACTTTCCTGTACTTTCAACTACAAAATCAATGTTTTTCCATTGCAGTTTACTTATTTCTTTTTCATGAAAAAAGGCAAATGATTTCCCATCAATACTAATTGATTTATCATCAAAAGTAACCACATTAGACAAAACACCATGAATACTATCATACTTGATTAAATGTGCCATAGTACGATTGTCAGCAATTTCATTAATAGCAACTACTTCAATAGATGGATGGTTTAAAAGTAATCGGAATAAGTTGCGACCAATTCTTCCAAAACCGTTGATGGCTATTTTTATCATATTTTTTAAAGTCTTAAGTCACTAGGAATAAAGAGAAAGTCATTCAAAATTACAACTTATCAATTTTGACTATAGTATGTGTTTTTCAGCATGATATGATGAACGAACTAAAGCTCCACTTTCAACATGAATAAACCCCATTTCTTTACCAATTTTTTGATATTTTTCGAATTGTTCGGGTGTAATATATTCTTTTACGGGAAGATGTTTTTTACTTGGCTGTAAGTATTGACCAATGGTTACAATATCTACATAATTATCTCTCAAATCTTGCATGGTTTGAATAACTTCTTCTTCAGTCTCTCCTAGGCCAAGCATAATACCCGATTTTGTTCTATTTACTCCTTGTTCTTTCAAGTATTTTAATACAGCTAAACTTCTTTCATATTTAGCTTGTATTCGCACTTCACGAGTTAAACGATGTACAGTTTCAACGTTGTGTGATACTACTTCTGGATTGGCTTCTACAATTTTATCAATGATTCTTTCAACGCCTTGAAAATCAGGAATAAGTGTTTCAAGTGTGGTTTTAGGATTCATTCTGCGGATAGCTTGTACGGTTTCAAACCAAATAATAGATCCCATATCTTTTAAATCATCTCTATCTACGCTAGTAATCACCGCATGTTTTATATTCATGATTTTTATAGAACGTGCTACTTTTTCTGGTTCATCCCAATCTACCGTTTCTGGTCTGCCAGTTTTTACACCACAAAAACCACAAGAACGTGTGCAAATATTGCCTAAGATCATGAAAGTCGCAGTGCCTTCTCCCCAGCATTCACCCATATTAGGACAACTACCAGATGTGCAAATGGTATTAAGTTTATATTTATCGACTAAACCGCGAAGTTCTGTATATTTTTGACCAATTGGTAGCTTTACCTTTAGCCATTTTGGTTTACCAACAGGTAAATTAGTATCTAATACTGATTCCATTTTCCAATTTTTTGCGTTACAAAGATAGCGATAATGATTTAGGATTTTTAGCCTATAAAATTAGATTTTTTATAGTAATTTTTGAAGCTAGTGACTGCAAAAATTGATTCGATAACTAAGAGGATTTTTATAACTTTCAAAATTAATTATTGTTTTCAATCCACAATCTAGCATTAACAAACGCTTCAATCCAAGGCGAAACTTCATCTTGATTATCGTTTGGATAATGCGCCCAATTCCATGGAAAAGTGGAACGTTCAATATGTGGCATCATTACCAAATGACGCCCTGTTTTATCACACATCATGGCGGTGTTAAAATCAGAACCATTAGGGTTAGCAGGATAATCTTCGTAAGCATATTTTGCTACAATATTGTATTGATTTTCATCATAAGGCAACTTAAATTTTCCTTCGCCATGAGAAACCCAAACACCTAAAGTGCTTCCAGACAAAGTGGATAACATCACCGAATGATTTTCTTGTACTTTAACCGATGTGAAAATACTCTCGTGTTTCTGCGAATCATTATGGTGCATTTTTCCGTGAATTTCATGATCTGGATTTACCAATTCTAGTTCCATAAACAATTGACAACCATTGCAAATACCCACTGACAAAGTGTCTTCGCGTTTATAGAAATTTTTCAAAGCAGTATTGGCTTTTTCATTGTATTTGAAGGCTCCAGCCCAACCTTTAGCTGAACCCAAAACATCTGAATTTGAAAATCCGCCAACGGCTCCAATAAACTGTATGTCTTCCAACGTTTCCCTTCCCGAAATTAAATCGGTCATGTGCACATCTTTGACATCAAAACCTGCTAAATACATGGCATTGGCCATTTCACGTTCTGAATTGCTTCCTTTTTCTCGAATAATTGCGGCTTTTGGACGAATCGAATTTGTCACTCTGAGCTTTGAAGAATCTCCTTTAAAATGACTTGGAAAATTATATTGTAAAGGTTGTTTGCCTAAATTATTAAAACGCTCTTTGGCTTTATTGTTTTTAGTCTGTTTTTGATCGAGTAGGAAAGAGGTTTCAAACCATTTAACTCTGTAATTAACAATTGATAATTGATAATTAACAATTTTAAGATATGCTGAATTTGTAACCTCACCAATTTTGAAAAATTCAATTCTACTTAATCCTTTTTCAAAAGCGATATCGTTTTTTGCTTGAAGTACTAGTCCAATATTTTCTGAAAATAATATTTTAACTAAATCTTTTTCTGTGAAAGTGTCAAAAGAAATTTTAGCGCCCAAATTGATATCAGCAAAGCACATTTCGAATAAAGTGGTAATTAATCCACCACTTCCAATATCATGACCGGCAATGATTTGACCATCTTTAATTAACTCTTGAATGGCATTAAAAGCATTTTTAAAAAAGGCTGCGTTTTTAATGGTTGGTGTTTCAGTTCCAATTTTATTTAAGGTTTGAGCAAAAGAACTGCCACCCAATTTAAAATCATCCTGAGATAAATTAATGTAGTAAATGGAACCTCCATTTGTCTGAAAAACAGGTTCTACCACTTTGGTGATGTTTGAACAATTTCCAGCCGCTGAAATGATAACCGTACCAGGTGCAATTACTTCATCATTCGGATATTTTTGCTTCATAGAAAGCGAATCTTTTCCTGTCGGAATATTGATTCCCAATTCGATAGCAAAATCAGAACATGCTTGAACGGCTTCATACAAACGAGCATCTTCGCCTTCGTTTTTACAAGCCCACATCCAGTTGGCAGAAAGTGAAATCGATTTTAAATTGTCTTTCAAAGGTGCGAAAACAATATTTGATAACGCTTCTCCAATCGCATTTCTACTACCTGCTTTTGGGTCAATCAATGCTGAGATAGGCGAGTGTCCGATAGAAGTTGCAATTCCTTCTATGCCGTTATAATCTAATGCCATAACACCAACATTATTCAATGGCAATTGCAATGGACCTACGCACTGTTGTTTGGCTACTTTCCCGCCAACACATCGATCTACTTTATTGGTCAACCAGTCTTTACAGGCCACTGCTTCCAGTTGGAATAATTGCTCAATATATGTTGGTATTTTTTCTTCAGAATACATTAAATCACTATAATTTCTAACAACAGTTTTGTCGTTCATTACTACTTTTGGTGAGCTTCCAAATAGATCTTCTAGTGCAAAATCCATTGGTTTTTCACCCGTCGATTTACTTTCAAAAGTAAAACGATGATTTCCTGTCACGTCACCCACTTGATACATTGGCGAACGTTCTCTATCAGCAATGCGTTGTAGAATAGCTATATTTTCTTTACCAATAACCAATCCCATACGTTCTTGTGATTCGTTTCCAATGATTTCTTTGGCAGAAAGTGTTGGGTCTCCAACCGGTAATTTATCTAAATCAATCAGCCCGCCAGTTTCTTCTACCAATTCTGAAAGGCAATTCAAATGCCCTCCAGCACCGTGATCATGTATAGAAACTATTGGATTTTCATCGCTTTCAAACAAACCACGAATGGCATTGGCAGCGCGTTTTTGCATTTCAGGATTCGAACGTTGGATAGCATTCAATTCAATTCCAGAACCAAAAGCACCTGTATCGGCTGAAGAAACTGCTGCGCCTCCCATTCCTATTCTATAATTTTCACCTCCTAGAATTACAATTTTATCGCCAGTTGTTGGCTTCTTTTTGATAGCTTGATTTAGTTTTCCGTATCCAATTCCACCAGCTTGCATAATTACTTTATCGTAACCTAACTTTCGTCCTTCTGAACTTGTTTTAGAATCTTTTGCCTCGTCATGTTCAAAAGTCAAAATCGAACCAGTAATTAGTGGTTGCCCAAATTTATTTCCAAAATCAGATGCTCCATTCGATGCTTTTATCAAAATATCCATTGGCGTTTGATACAGCCATTGGCGTTCTACCATTCCATTTTCATAGGAACGATTTTTATTTAAACGAGAATACGAAGTCATGTAAACCGCAGTTCCAGCAAGTGGTAAAGAACCTTGCCCGCCAGCCAATCGATCCCGAATTTCACCACCAGAACCAGTTGCGGCGCCATTAAAAGGTTCTACAGTTGTAGGGAAATTATGGGTTTCTGCTTTTAAAGAAATCACCGAATCAAACTGTTTTTTAGTATAAAAATCTGGTTTGTCAGCACTTTTTGGGGCGAATTGTTCTACTGATGGACCTTTGATGAAAGCTACATTATCTTTATAGGCCGAAACAATATCGTTTGGATTTTCGGCTGATGTTTTTTTGATTAATTTAAATAAAGAAGAAGGTTTTTCTTCGCCATCAATCACAAAGGTTCCGTTGAAGATTTTATGACGACAGTGTTCTGAATTGACCTGTGAAAATCCAAAAACTTCTGAATCGGTTAATTTTCGGTTTAGTTTTTTAGATAAATTTTCTAAATAGAATACCTCGTCTGGACTTAATGACAAACCTTCTTGTTGATTATAAATGGTTATGTCATCAATCTCAAGAATGGCTTCAGGTTGGATATTTATGGTAAAAATATCCTGATTTAATTCGGAATATTTTTGAAAAAGCATGGGATCGAAATCGGAAAAAGATTCAGAAACTATCTGAAATTCTTCAATTCTTATGATGTTTTCAATTCCCATATTTTGCGTAATTTCTACAGCATTAGTGCTCCAAGGAGTTATCATTGTCGCACGGGGTCCAACAAAAAAATCCGCAAGAACGGATTTTGAGTTATTTTGCGAATCTAAAACAAGTTCAGATTGAAATAGCCAGTTTAGTTTTGAGATAGTTTCTGACGAAAGTTCGTTTTGCGTCAGTACGGCAAAAACAGTTGAGCTCTCGTTTCCGAAGAAATGAATCATTGTGTTGTTATTAGTTGTTGTTGCCTGTCTGCCGACAGGTAGATAGATGCAAATTTAAGGTAAAAAAATGAAACCTAAAATCTGTTTTTAAAATTAATTTGTTGGAAAAGCAATGTGTTGATAGGCACCAATATCAACTTTTCCACTGTTTACTTGTCTCTGAATTCCAATTACATCGAACGGGATATTTAAATCATCACCAAAGCCATTACTGTCAGATGCATTTCCAATATTTAACTTGTTGGCATAACTATCAAGAAAGTCGGGATTACCATTTTTAATAATTTGATTGGCATCGTTTAAAAATGCATAATCTGGATTGTCCGTGAATTGGTTTGAAGTGTTATTAAATTTAATTTGACATTTACTAAATACTGGTGTAGTCCAATTAGTTTCTGGATTTTTAATACTTTTATTTAAAAGCAGTTCGACTTGATTAGAACCAAAAATAATACAGTTTTTAAATACCGCTTGTTCAAGTACAAAAGGAACTTGTTCGTTTGTGGTGCTATCTTTATAATAATTATCAACTAGAACAGCCACTTGTCTTGAACTTGACCAATTATTGTTAAAAGTACAATGTTTAAATTCATAGTTTCCTCCCAATGAACAAGCAAGCGCAGCTTCGCCAGCATAGTTTATTACAATATTTTCACCTTTAATTTTTGCGGTTTTTGCATAAATTCCAATATTAGAACTATTGTAGATTTGTGTGTTCTTTATGGTAGTTGTTGTTCCATTATTATGATCAATTAATAAACCAACCACCGAGTTTTTCAAAGTGAGATGATTTATTTCATTGTTTGTACTTCCATTCGTCAACCAAATAGTGCCCCATTGTCCTGGTACATCCGAAAAATCAGGTTCTAATCTGTCTCCTTCTATAATAACTTCGTTTTCTAACGCAGCTGTTGAAGATAGTCCACCTTCAATATGTAAAGAACCTCCACTACCTACAATTAAACCTGAATCAGCATGAAAATGAATTCGAGCGCCAGCATGAATGGTTAAGGTTTTTCCAGAAGGAACAGCTGCATAGCCATAGATGACATAGGGTTTATCATTCCTCCATTCATATTCATTTTGATTTATTGGGTCATTTTCATCTAAGAAAAACCCATATATTTCATCAGTACCTATTGTTAGTGACTCGGTATGACCTTCATCATCAATAATCTTTGGATATAAAAAATAGGCATCTTTAATCAGTGTTACTAGCTCAACTTTTTGGAAATTTTGGCCGCTATCAAATTGAATTTGGTCGGTATATAAAAAATCAGTTGGATTAGCATCTGCAACATCTGTAGTAACTTCAATGAAAATATACAGACTGTCTTTGGCTAACAATTCAACATTGTGAAAAACTCTATTATTTTCTCCCACCATGCCGTCAACTGTCATTCTGTACTTAGAATTTTGTCCTTTGCCTAGCTGAATTGTTGGGATTTTAATGTCTTTACTACTTTTATTATACACTTTCAAACTATAAGTACTAGAACCAATATTTGTGAAAACTGTGTCTAAATAAACCGTATCTCTTGAGAAAGTTAAATCGCCAGTGCTGGATTCAAAAACAAAGTCTTGGCGACAAGAACTAACGGTAATGGCTAAACCAACTAAAAATAGAATAATAAAATTACGCATTAGTGTCATTAATTTTTACGTTGTACAATTCGGCTAAACGGCCTCGGGTGGTAAATATAAGTATTAATTTGAAAATTTGTAAATGTGATAATTTGCAAATCATGTGTAAATAACGAAAAAAATATAGTTTTAGTATAAATGATTTTTAAAACTGAAATTTCATTAAGTTGTCAATGCCAAATAAATAGTATTTTTACAAAAAAAAAATATGGAATTTGATAGAGAGAAAGTATTGCAACTTTGCAACGAATGGAGCAAAAATACTTTGATGGAAACCTTAGAGATAGAATATATAGATGCTGGCGAAGGTTTTTTAACAGCTAAAATGCCTGTGAACTCTAGAGTGCATCAACCTATGGGTTTATTACACGGTGGCGCTACAGTAGCTTTGGCCGAAAGTGTGGGAAGTGCTGCATCTCTTATGTTTATCAATCCAGAGAAACAAGAAGTTCGTGGCATTGAAATTTCGGCTAATCATTTGAAGAGCAAGCGAGAAGGAACTGTTTTTTGTACAGCCAAAATCATTCATCAAGGTAGAAGTATTCATTTGTGGGAAATAAGGATTACCGATGAAAACGAAAAACTTATTTCTTTGTGTAAACTAACGAACATGATTTTACCTAGACGTTAAATGACGGATTTATTCACAAAAGTCAAAATCCATCACCAGCAACAATTACCATTTGTGTTGTTTTGTAAGCCCAATTCAGATAAAATTGTTGGTTTGTTTCAAAATAATGACCATCTTTATTTTCTTGAAAATTTTAAAGAATTAGGTTTTGTATTTGCTTCTTTTGATGGTGATTCAATTCCGTATATTCCTCAAAAATATTCAGATGTTATTGTTGAGAAAGTAAATCTTCCCGATTTTTATTTTGAGGCCATTACTAAAATATCTTCCAATGAAAATGACAAGTATCAATTTGAAAAGCTAGTAACAAAAGGTGTAGAAGCCATACAAAAGAAAAAATTTCAGAAGGTTGTTTTGTCAAGAAAGGAAAAAGTTGGATTAATTGATTTTAATGTAGAAACCATTTTAAAAAAACTTATTTCCAATTATGCTTCAGCCTTCAATTATTGTTTTTTTCATCCAAAAATAGGTTTGTGGTTTGGTGCCACACCAGAACAGTTTTTGAAGATTAATAAAAAATCTTTACAAACAGTTGCTTTAGCTGGAACGCAAGTAGCTGATAATTTGGATAATCTTATTTGGGGTAAAAAAGAAATTGCAGAACAACAATTAGTTACTGATTTTATAACATCTAGTCTTAAAGGAAAAGTTGATCAAATAGTGATTTCAAGTCCTTATTCTTCAAAAGCAGGAAATCTTTGGCATATTAAAACAGATATTACCGCCACCCTAAAATCTGAAAAAGATATAGAAGAAATCATTTCGATTTTGCATCCAACCTCTGCTGTGTGTGGATTGCCAAAACAGAAAGCTAAAGCGTTTATTTTAGAAAATGAAAAATATGATAGAGAATATTATTCAGGTTTTTTGGGTGAATTGAATATTGATTTAGCTACTTTTAGAACTGAACAATCCGATTTATTTGTTAATTTGCGTTGTATGAAAATTGTAGATAAATCAGCAGAACTTTTTGTAGGTTGTGGTATTACCAAAGACAGTATTCCTGTAAATGAGTATAAGGAAACAGTTAATAAATCTATGACTATTAAAAAAGTTTTGTAAATTGTATTTGATAATTGATAATTGATTAATTGATAATTGATAATTGATAATTGATAATTGATAATTGATAATTGATAATTGATAATTGATAATTGATAATTGATAATTGATAATTGATAATTTTTGAGATTAAATAACTAATTAATAATGTATGAAATTAGATATTCTTGCATTTGGTGCACATCCTGATGATGTGGAGTTGGGTTGTAGTGGAACAATTGCTAAAGAGGTTTCACTTGGTAAAATAGTTGGTATAATTGATTTAACTCGTGGTGAATTAGGAACTCGTGGTTCGGTTGAAATCAGAGATAATGAATCTAGATTGGCAGCTAAAATTTTGGGTGTTTCAGTTCGCGAAAACTTGAATATGCGTGATGGGTTTTTTGTAAATGATGAAGCGCATCAACTAGAAATTATCAAACAAATTAGAAAATACCGCCCAGAGATTGTAATTTGTAATGCCATTGAAGACCGACATATTGATCATGCAAAAGGAAGTAAACTAGTTTCGGATTCTTGTTTTTTATCTGGTTTGATAAAAATAGAAACTGAATTTGAAGGTCAATTTCAAGAAGCTTGGCGTCCAAAAGTGGTATATCATTATATTCAATGGAAGAATATTGAACCTGATTTTGTAGTTGATATTACTGATTTCATTAAACAAAAAACGGAATCCATTTTGGCTTACAGTTCGCAGTTTTATTCTGAAAACTCCAATGAACCAATTACGCCTATTGCTACTAAAAATTTTCTGGAAAGTATCAATTATCGTTCTCAAGATTTTGGTCGATTAGTGGGTGTAGAATATGCAGAAGGATTTACGACAGAAAGATATTTGGCTGTCAATAGTTTAGGGGATTTGAAGTAAAATATATTGTATAATAGCCTTAAATCAATGCAAAAAAAAAGCCTAATTGAATTAATAAGGCCTTTTGTAAAATGCAAAGTTTTTAAAAATTATTTTGTCAATGCTTTTCTTCTTTCGATTTCAGCTCTTAAATTATTGAACCAAGAATTATAAATATCTGGAGTTTTTAACATAGATTCTTTTTCTTCAGCTCTTTTACTGTAACCATCATTTTTAATTGCAATTGTTCCTTCATAAAAAGTTATTTTAACTTCAGTTAATGCGGGATTAAATTCTTCAACATAAAAGGTTGCTTTTGATTTCCTAGATAACTTTCTACTTACTTCGATCCTTTTATATGCGTTAATTAATCCTGTTTCAGTGTTAGCATTTTCAATTAGATACCCTTCTGACTGAAGAAGAGAAATAGATGATTTAAAAACCATTTCTTTTCCAGTTTCATACTGTTTTGTTGTCATCATTTTAATTTGACTAGCACTCAATTCTGGCACAACAGATGAGCAGGATAACAAAAAAGTAAGTGCTAAAGAATAATAAATTTTTTTCATAATTTTTAAATTTAATAAGAAGTTGATATTACGGAATAATCATTAACCTTGTCCTGAAGGTCAAAAGTTATAATTAAATCAAATGATTGCGAGTTTGAAGATATACTAGCTTTTTGTCCAAAAAAAACTTCGCTACTACCCGCTCTAGTTTGAGCACTCATTTTGTTGTAGCTCCAAACTTCATCATTTGATTTATTTTTGGTTACTAAATTTGGAGAACCAAACAATTTCAAAATTTCATCCTGTGTGGTAATATTTTTTATAATTTTACTTTTTACCATTCCAAAAGTTAAATTACTTTTTTGTGTAGGTTCAGAATTAGCTCCATATTTGTATGAATTACAACTTAATGTAAATCCAATAATTAGTATTAAAATTTTTTTCATTTATTTTTTTTTGATTTATAATTACAAATATAAAAAATATTTCGACTTATAAGTCGAGTTAAAGAAACTTTTTTAGATTTTTAGTTTATTTTATTTGTTCTATGCTAAATAGTGTTGAACAAATAGAGGTTGAACTAGTCAATATAGTTTACAAAGAATTCCTAAAAAGATTTGATGGAAATAAAAGTAAATTTGCTATTGCTTCTTTATGTTCAGAAACAACTGTTAGAAGGGTTTTTAATAATAAACAAAGAATGACTGTAGATTTGTTATTACGATTTTGTAATGCATTACAAATTGACGTGGTGGAACTCTTTAAAGAGGCAAAAAATAATTTTAAAAAATAGTTTTGAGTTTTCTATAATTCAAAATAATAAAACTCTTTATTTGAACATTTTTTAAAAAAAGTATATTTTATATTGTTTAAATTTCATTGAAGGATTTACGACAGAAAGATATTTGGCAGTCAATAGTTTAACGGATTTGCTATAAAAAATTGAAACTATTCTTTGCAAAAGTAAAGAATTGTAATATATTTGCACTCGTTATAAATGGTGGTTGTAGCTCAGTTGGTTAGAGTATTGGTTTGTGGTGCCGAGGGTCGCCGGTTCGAGCCCGGTCAGCCACCCAGAAACGTAAAAGTCCCGATGATTCGGGACTTTTTTTTGAAATTTACTTTTACTGACCATCATCTTTGTCCACAATGAGTCGTTTTTCGCGATTAGCAATTTCCCAAGCAATGGCAAATCCATATTGCGTTCTTTTACTCAAGGCATCAAATTCAATTTTACTTACTTCGTCTGTAGCTTTATGATAATCATCATGAACACCATTGAATAAAAAGACAGACGGAATTCCGTTTTTCGCAAAGTTATAATGGTCAGAACGATAATAGAAACGATTTGGGTCTTTTTTGTCGTTGAATTTATAATCAATAAAGAGTAATTTATTTTGCTTATTTACGGCTTCACATAACTTATATAAGTCAGTAGATAAATAATCAGAACCAATTAGATAGACATAATTATTACTATTTTGATGAAACTCATCACGACGACCAATCATATCTATATTAACATCAGCCACTGTATTGGCAAGAGGAAACAAAGGATTTTCAGAATAATAACGGGAACCGTGTAAGCCATGTTCTTCGCCAGTTACATGAAGAATTAATATAGAACGTTTTGGTCCGTGACCTTCATTTTTTGCCTTTTGAAAGGCAGCCGCAATTTCCATAATGGCTACAGTTCCTGAACCATCATCATCAGCACCATTATAAACTTCACCGTTTTTTATTCCAACGTGGTCATAATGAGCTGAAATTACCACAATTTCATTGGGCTTTTCAGAGCCTTCTATAAACGCCCAAATATTTTCAGAATCGGGAAGGTTTTCGTTATATTTTTCATTTAAAAATGCTGCAGGAATGTGTTGGTAATAACTATCAGCTCCTTTAGGATAGCTAATACCATGTTTTTTATAAAAATCAATGATATAGCGTCCTGCTTTTTTTTGTCCTTCGCTTCCAGTATCGCGACCTTGCATTTCATCGGAAGCAATTACTGTTAAATTGGTTTTTAGACTTTCTGTTGAAATGGCTCTCAAATAATCAGTTACGCTATTGTTTTTAGTAGTTGATTTTTGAGCTGTACAATTAGTATAAAAGATTATTAGTACTAGTAAGGCAATTATTTTTTTTGTCATATTAATTTTTCAAAACGTGATTATTGTAAACGCATTCAAATCAAAAGGTAAATCTATTAAAATTATTTCTATTTTTGAGAAACAAATTCTAAATCTATGCAATCAAAAGCGCTTACTCCACAAGAATATTTATCCAATCTACCCGAAGATAGAAAAGAAGTAATGCAAAAACTTCGAAATAGCATTATGAAAAACATTCCTCAAGGCTTTGAAGAAGTCATGTCTTATGGCATGCTGGGCTTTGTAGTTCCTCATTCAATTTACCCTGATGGCTATCATTGTGACCCAAAACTGCCATTACCATTTATAAATTTAGCTTCTCAAAAGAATTTTATTGCCTTGTATCATATGGGTATTTATGCAAATGAACAACTTTACAATTGGTTTGTTACTGAATATCCTAAACATTGTAAAACAAAATTAGATATGGGCAAAAGTTGCATTCGTTTCAAAAAAATGGATGACATTCCTTTTGAGTTAATAAGTGAATTAGCTGGTAAAGTTTCTGTGACTGATTGGATTAAAACTTATGAAACAGCATTTAAGAGATGATTTCAATAGAAAAAAACACTGACAATAATTTCACAGTTATCCGAGCTATCGCCAATGAAGTTTGGCCTATTGCTTACGGAACTATTTTGAAAGAATCTCAGTTAAACTATATGATGGAGTTGATTTATAGTGAATACTCTTTGCAATTGCAAGCCAATAGTAAAAGGCATCATTTCATTTTGGCAAAGGAAAATGAGGTAACACTCGGTTTTGCTTCTTATGAATTCAACTATAGTGAAACAAAAAAAACGAAGATTCATAAAATTTATGTTTTATCTACTCAGCAAGGAAAGGGATTTGGAAAAAAACTTATAGATTATATTGAAACTGAGGCAATAAATCATAATCAAGAAGCTTTGTTGTTGAATGTAAACAAATATAATATTGCACAAGATTTTTATAAAAAACTAGGTTTCTCTATTGATCATGAAGTGGTTATTGATATTGGAAATGGCTATGTAATGGATGATTATGTGATGCAAAAATTAGTATAAAAGCAATTTTGCTGGGAGACAATACGTTAACTGAAAACCAAAATTAACCTGAACGTTTTTTTATTTAACAAAAAATTACAATTGACTATCACTTTTGAGTAATGTATGATTTTAAAAATTATCACTCATTTTTGTTGGCTCTTTGTAAAATAGTTTCAGGCAAAGCTTTCTTGGCTTTGGCACCCATTTTTTTCAAGTTTTCAACTCTATTGATAAGATTGCCACTACCCTCTACCAATTTGCTCATAGCATTATCGTATTCTATTTTAGAATCTTTTATTTTGTTACCCACCTTAACTAAATCAGCAACGAATCCTTCAAATTTATCATACAATGCACCAGCTTGTCTTGCAATTTCCAAAGCGTTTTCTTGTTGTTTTTGATTAGTCCACATACTGTCAATAGTTCGAAGTGTAGCTAATAATGTAGAAGGTGTAACTATTACAATATTCTTTTCAAAAGCTTTGTTGTATAGCGAAGTGTCTTCATTTAAAGCCAAAGCAAATGCTGATTCGATAGGAATAAATAACAACACAAAATCAGGACTTTCCATTTGATACAAATCATGATAATTCTTCTCACTTAATTGATCTACATGACGTTTTAATGATATGATATGTTCTTTCAAATGTTGATTTTTTGCATCATCATCTTCCTCATTTATGTAGCGCTCATAAGCTGTTAAAGTCACTTTTGAATCGACAACCATTTTTTTGCCATCAGGTAAATTAATCACTACATCTGGAAATACTCTGTTGCCTTCTTCGGTTACAAAACTTTGCTGCACTTCATATTCTCTTCCTTTTTCTAAACCAGATTTTTCTAAGACTCTTTCTAGTATCAATTCGCCCCAATTCCCTTGCATTTTACTGTCACCTTTCAAAGCTTTTGTCAAATTCAAAGTTTCTTTGCTCATTTGCTCGTTCATTTGGCGTAAACCAAGAATTTGTTGTCGTAATGCTGCATGATAATCTATACTTTCTTTGTGTGTATCTTCTACTTTCTTTTCAAAAAGTTGAATTTTATCTTGTAATGGCGTTAGTATATTTTTGAGGTTTTCTTTGTTTTGTTCCGTGAACTTATTTGTTTTTTCTTCCAGGATTTTATTGGCTAAGTTTTCAAATTCTTTTGTAAATTTCTGTTGAAGTTTTTCTACTTCTTCTTTTTGCTCCTTGTTACGTTCCCAAAGATTTTCAAAATCGGTTTCTTTTTTGGATAATTGAATAGCTAAGGATTCCTTATCAGTTCGAATGGTTTCTCTTTCCTGAACTGTTTGATTCAACTGCGATTTGAATTGCTCAATTTGTTGCAACAAACCATTTAATTTCTCTTCCAATCCTGCTTTATTTGATTTTGCATTGGCAGAGAAAATAATTTTGCCTAGGAATATTCCAATGGCTAAGGCGATGATGAAAGTGACAATTATAGATAGGGAATCAGTCATTGTAATAATATGTTTTTTGTAAAAATAAGCATTAAATTGAAATTAAGGATTTGAAAAATGTATTTTTGTTCCAAATAAATTTCATGCACCAACACTACCTAATTCATAAACCCCACGGCTTTTTAAGTCAATTTATTTACGCCAAAAAACG
>CALPPS020000046.1 GCA_943325515.2 Flavobacterium psychrophilum | reverse complement strand
TTTTTAAAGAATTAGACAAAGACCGAATAGAAAAAAAATGCGAATATGCTATTTTGGTTTCCATGCTCGAATCGGAAAGTGAATTATACAATTCAGGAATTGTAGATGTATCTTATAAATTCCCAAAAATGTATGTAGTTCGTCCTCAGTGCTTCATACCTATTATTACGCTACTTCGAAACGCATCAATGAACTCAATGCAATACAAAGCGGAATTGAGCCATATAAGAAATCAAAATATTGACATTACCAACTTTGAAGAAAAAATGAATAAGTTCAAAGAAGGTTTTGCAAGAAATTATGATATAGCAAGTCGCAAATTTCATGATGCTATTGAAGGAATTGATAAAACCATAAAAGAATTAGAAAAAACAAAAGCGGCTCTATTATCATCTGAAAACAACCTTCGCCTAGCCAATGAAAAAACGGAAGAATTAACCATTAAAAAATTAACTAATGGAAATCCAACCATGAAAGCTAAGTTTGATGAGTTGGATAATGTTAATTAATTTAAACTCTCATTTTGGCAGCATTTTTGTTTCACAAACTTTTAAACTTCTAAACAAAAACGTAACTTTACATTTTAGTTGTGGTTGTTATTTAACAAAACCCATTCAAAAGAAAATGTAAGAGGCATAGCGGTAATAAGTAATCCAAAATGAACAAAGTTTCCATACGTTTTTTTGATGATCGTGAGGTACGTGCCATTTGGGACGAAGACAACAGTAAATGGAGGTTTTCGGTCTTAGACATTATAGCAGTGCTCACTAATCAAGACGATTACAACAAAACAAGAAACTATTGGAAATACCTAAAAGCCAAATTAAAAAAAAAAAACAATCAAGTGGTTAGTACTACTACCCAGTTGAAGTTACTAGCACCTGATGGTAAAAAACGTTTAGCAGATGTCTTAGATTATAACGGCATTATAGCTCTAGGCAAAACGTTTCCAGGCACTAAGGCAAATCGTTTTATAGAATGGTTTACCTACAGCGATGAAACTATTGATGGCAAAAGCAAATCAAAAGCGTATGCCTTATTTGAAAGTTCTTTTATAGAAAATATAGCAATAGGGACTACAAAAGGCTTGCAACAAATTCATGGTTATTTATTTGGTGGTCTTTATGATTTTGCAGGGCAAATTCGCTATAAAAACATTTCAAAGTCAGGTTTTCAATTTGCAATAGCACAGTTTCTTCCAGCTACTTTAAAGCAAATTGAAGAGCTGCCAAAAAATACATTCGAAGAAATTGCCAAAGCCTATGTAGAGATGAACATTGCCCATCCTTTTATGGAAGGTAATGGAAGAAGTACAAGAATATGGCTAGATTTAATTCTCAAAAAGCAACTAAACCAATGTGTAGATTGGAGCAAAATTACCAAAAATGACTACCATCAAGCAATGGTAAAAAGTGTTGTAGATAGCAATGAAATAATAAATTTACTCAAAAATGCCTTAACAAATGAAATCAGCAGTCGCGAAATGTATATGAAAGGCATTGATTATTCATATTATTACGAAGAAAATTAACAAACAAAAAATATCAAATAGCGCCATACAAAAAGTTAGGGACAACAACTAAAAAGCTAAGTTTATTAATAGGAAAATACTAATTAACTTTTAAACACTTAAACTTTTAAACTTCTAAACTATAGTTTATCTTTGCCTCTTTAATTTGAAACACAAATAATGAATAAACTTCTCATAGTAGGAACCGTAGCTTTTGACGCTATCGAAACACCTTTCGGAAAAACAGATAAAATCCTTGGCGGTGCAGGTACGTTTATAGGTCTTTCGGCTTCTCATTTTAAATTGCAATCGGCTATCGTTTCGGTAGTGGGTGATGATTTTCCACAAGAGTATTTGGATTTATTAACCGCAAGAAATATTGATATTTCAGGTTTAGAAATCGTAAAAGGCGGAAAAACCTTCTTCTGGAGTGGTCGTTACCACAACGATATGAACTCAAGAGATACGTTGGCTACTGAGTTAAATGTTTTAGCCGATTTCAATCCAATAGTTCCAGAAAATTATAAAAATGCCGATGTAGTGATGTTAGGCAACTTACACCCTATTGTGCAAACCGGTGTTTTAAATCAAATGACACAAAAACCAAAATTAGTAGTTTTGGATACTATGAACTTTTGGATGGATTGTGCCTTACCAGAATTATTAGACGTTATCAAACGAGTAGATGTAATCACAATAAATGACGAAGAAGCGCGTCAATTGTCTGGAGAATATTCTTTGGTGAAAGCAGCAGCTAAAATCCACACCATGGGACCAAAATATGTGGTGATTAAAAAAGGAGAACACGGCGCGTTAATTTTCTATAACGAACATATTTTCTTCGCGCCAGCATTACCGTTGGCCGATGTGTTTGACCCAACAGGAGCCGGAGACACATTTGCAGGAGGATTTGCAGGATTCATTACCCAACAAGGAGACATCTCTTTTGAAACAATGAAAACAGCTATAATTCAAGGGTCTAACTTGGCCTCTTTCTGCGTAGAAAAATTCGGAACAGAACGCATGTTAACAGTAACAGAAGCCGAAGTTAAAAATCGCTTGAAACAATTCAAAGCTTTAACACAATTTGAAATAGAATTACAATAAATTTATGCCTCGAAATTTTCGGGGCATTTTTATTTAGAATAAAATAATAGAAACACAAGCTGAAACAAGTTCAGCTTAAGCAACACAACTACTATCATGAGTGACGCCATTAAACACGAATGTGGAATTGCCCTTTTACGATTAAAAAAACCATTAGAATTTTATAAAGAAAAATATGGTTCGGCTTTTTATGGGATACAAAAAATGTATCTTTTAATGGAAAAGCAGCACAACCGTGGCCAAGATGGAGCAGGTTTTGCCTCTATAAAACTAGATGTTGATCCTGGCGAAAGATACATTAGCAGAGTTCGTTCCAATAATACGCAACCTATTCAAGATGTTTTTGCTCAAATCAATGAGCGAATCAATGCTGAATTAACTTCACATCCAGAATATCAGAACAGTGCAGCATTGCAAAAAGCAAATATTCCCTACATAGGCGAATTATTTTTAGGCCATGTTCGATACGGAACTTTTGGAAAAAACAGTATTGAAAGTGTGCATCCTTTTCTGCGTCAAAACAATTGGATGCATCGAAATCTGATTTTGGCAGGCAATTTTAACATGACTAATGTAACAGAACTTTTCAATAGTTTAGTTGAACTTGGTCAGCATCCAAAAGAAATGGCGGATACCGTAACTGTAATGGAAAAAATAGGCCATTTTCTTGACGATGAAGTTACTGATTTATATCAAGAATGTAAAAACAATGGGTTGTCAAAAAGAGAGGCTTCTCCAGTTATTGCCGAAAAACTTGATATTGCTAAAATATTAAAACGCGCTTCTAAAGGTTGGGATGGTGGCTATGCTATGGCAGGACTTTTAGGCCATGGTGATGCGTTTGTGTTTCGTGACCCAGCTGGTATTCGTCCTGCTTATTTTTATGAGGATGATGAAATTGTAGTGGTTGCTTCAGAACGCCCCGTAATTCAAACGGTTTTCAATGTTCCTTTTGAAAAAGTAGAAGAATTACTCCCTGGAAATACATTAATTATCAAAAAAAACGGCGCCGTTTCTCAACAAGAAATCATCACACCAACGGTAAAAAAAGCCTGTTCCTTTGAACGCATCTACTTTTCTAGAGGAAGCGATGCTGAAATTTATCAAGAAAGAAAAGAATTGGGTAAATTGATTTTGCCGGCGGTTCTTGAAGCCATTGAAGATGATACAGACAACTCTGTTTTTTCTTTTATCCCAAATACTGCGGAAACTTCTTTTTATGGAATGATAGAAGCGGCAAATGATTTTCTTAATCAAAGAAAAAACAAATTTATTCTCGACAATAGAAAAATATTAACCAAAGAAAAATTAGAAGAAATACTTTCGGTAAAAATTAGAACCGAAAAAATAGCTATAAAAGATGCCAAACTCAGAACTTTTATAACTGAAGATAGTAGTCGAGATGATTTAGTAGCACACGTTTATGATGTGACTTATGGTGTAATTAAACCGACTGATAACTTGGTGATTATTGATGACAGTATTGTTAGAGGAACTACTTTAAAGAAAAGTATCCTAAAAATGATGGGTAGGCTAAACCCTAAACGCATTGTTGTAGTTTCATCGGCACCACAAATTCGTTATCCCGATTGTTATGGAATCGACATGGCAAAATTGGAAGGTTTAATCGCTTTTCAAGCAGCAATTGAATTGTTAAAAGAAAGAAATCAATATCATATTGTTGATGATGTTTATAAAAAATGTAAATCTCAGGAAAATCTAAAAGATGCAGAAGTATTAAACTTTGTAACTGAAATTTACGCTCCTTTTTCGGATACCGAAATTTCTAATAAAATTGCTGACCTATTGCATCCAGAAGACATTAAAGCTGAGGTAAAAATCATTTTCCAAACCGTAGAAAATCTTCATATAGCTTGTCCAAAAAACCTTGGAGATTGGTACTTCACTGGTGATTATCCAACGCCTGGTGGAAATAGAGTTGTAAATAAAGCTTTCATGAACTTTTACGAAGGGAAAGATGCTCGTGCCTATTAAATTTTTAATGCATTTAATCGATTTTTAATGCCGTTCATCCGAAAAGTTTGTCGTCGAAACATTAAACTTATTACATTTGCATCACCATAGCATTAGTAGGTTAAGTTTATGGTAGATTTGGGGCAAAAAAGGTGAAAAGAAATTTTCGCCTTTTTTATTTACGGTAACTGAAAAATCTGTATAAAAGTACTTTTCCCCTCTTTTCCTGATCATTCCAATCAATTTTGTATGTAAATTAATGCCTATTCAATTGATGTGAATAGTTATAATTACAGTGCATTTAGTACATTAGATTCAAAATAAATTCCAACAGTTAATCTCAACTTATCAAAAATAAAAAACCGATTGCTTTCACAATCGGTCTCACTATGTAAAAATAATTTAAGATTATTTTTCTAAAGCAAAAAGTCTAGCTACTTCCGTCCAATTAATAACATTAAAGAATGCTTCAATATAATCTGGACGACGATTTTGATAATGCAAATAATAAGCATGTTCCCAAACATCCATTCCTAAAATTGGGAAGCCACCGCATGCTGCATCTGGCATTAATGGATTGTCTTGATTTGGTGTTGAACACACTGCTACTTTTCCGCCTTTGTGAACACATAACCAAGCCCAACCAGAACCAAAGCGAGTAGCTCCTGCTTTAGCAAATTGTGCTTTGAACTCTTCAAATGTTCCAAAAGCAGCATCAATAGCGTCAGCTAATTCACCAGTTGGTTTTCCACCACCATTAGGAGACATTACTTTCCAAAACAAGTTGTGATTGTAAAAACCACCGCCATTATTTCTAACAGCCATGTTTGTCATATCTAAATTAATTAAAATGTTTTCAATTGTTTTTCCCTCCATATCTGTTCCTGCTATGGCAGCATTAAGATTGGTTGTATAAGCATTATGATGTTTTGAATGGTGAATTTCCATTGTTTTAGCATCAATATGCGGTTCTAATGCATCATATGCATAAGGTAATTGTGGTAATTCAAAAGCCATGATATTTTTATTTTAGTTACTATTAAATTGAATTCAAATTTATACATTTAACTTTGTAAAAAGAAATACTATTTTTATAAAATTTCATTAAAAAAAACATTGCTAAACTAAATGAGTTTCACTATTCAACCAATTGATTTAAAAAACGAAACAATTCAGTTAATTCCTCTTCAAAAAATTGATTTTGAAGAATTATATAAAGTGGCTTCAGATCCTTTGGTTTGGGAACAACATCCAAACAAATTACGCTATCAAAAAAATGTTTTTCATAATTATTTTGAAGGCGCATTGCTTTCAAAAGGCGCATTTATAATTCGCGAAAACAAGACTGATGAAGTTATCGGTAGCAGTCGTTTTTATGATTTTAATGAAAAGGAAAGCTCCATTTTGATTGGGTATACTTTTATCGGAAGAAAATTTTGGGGCAAAGGTTATAACGCCGCTATAAAAAAACTAATGCTTGATTATGCCTTTCAATTTGTAGACAAAGTATATTTTCACGTTGGCGCATTAAATATTCGGTCGCAAAAAGCCATTGAAAAGATAGGAGCTGTGAAAGTAGATGAAGTTGAAGTAGTGTATTATGGCGAAGACAGCAAAATGAATTTTGTTTATCTAATAATTAAAAACTAATGCAAAAACCAGCTTTTTCTATATATGATGCTTCCGCCGGTTCTGGAAAAACCTATACTTTGGTAAAAGAATATTTAAAGATTATTCTATTATCGAAAAAACCAGATGCTTACCGAAACATACTTGCTATTACATTTACCAACAAAGCGGTACATGAAATGAAAAGTCGTGTATTAGGAAATCTATCAGAATTTGCCAAAGACAACCCCTCTGAAAAAGCATTACAAGTGATGCAGAACATACAGGCAGAAACGGGATTGAGTTTGCAAAGCATTACAGAAAAAGCAAAAAGCATTATCAAAAACTTAATCCATAATTATGCCTCTTTTGATATTTCTACTATTGATAAATTTACCCACAAAGTCATTAGGGCTTTTGCTCATGATTTAGGATTGCCAATAACTTTTGATGTTTCCCTCGACTCAGAAAACCTTTTAGCAGAAGCGGTTGATGCTATCATTTCAGAAGCAGGAAATGATGAAACCTTAACCAAATTGCTCATAGATTTCACTATGGAAAAAACCGATGATGATAAATCTTGGGACATTTCTAGAGAGATTATGGAAACCGGAAAATTGATTTTAAATGAAAATAATCGCGAAGAAATAACCCATTTCAATGATAAAACCATTACAGATTTTGTTGAAATCAAAAATAAAATAGTAGCACATACTTTAGAATTGAAATCGAACAGTGTTGAATTGGCAAATTTGGCATTGAAATTAATCGAAAATAAAGGCATTGAATTTGATTCTTTTTATTCAAGTTACATTCCAAAACATTTTTTAAAATTATCAAAAGGAGAAGTTGTAAAGCATGTAGGGCATTATAAATATCTTGAAGAAAGCGAAGGAAAAAGATATTCAGCAAAAACACCACAAAACCAAAAAGAAAGGGTAGATGAAATTGCCAATGAACTTTTAGATATATTAATTCAAATCAACGAAATTGCTGAAAAACACTTATTCTATAATGCTTTCCTAAAAAACATAACCCCGCTTTCATTATTAAATACATTGAATATTGAATTAAAAAAAATTCAAGAAGAACAAGGAATTTTATCCATTACACAATTTAATAAATTAATAAACGAGCAAATACAAAACCAACCTGCGCCTTTTATTTATGAGAGATTGGGAGAAAAATATCGAAATTTTTTCATTGATGAATTTCAAGATACATCCGAAATGCAATGGCAAAATCTCATCCCATTAATTGACAATGCCCTTTCTAGCGAAGATTTGAATGGAGATAGAGGTTCATTAATGATTGTTGGCGACCCAAAACAATCTATATATCGATGGCGTGGCGGAAAAGCGGAGCAATTTATAGCTTTGAGTAAAGGTGAAAACCCATTTATTAATCCAGACTTCAAACAATTTTCATTAGAAAGAAATTATAGAAGTTATACTGAAATTATTGATTTTAACAATCAATTATTTGGGTTTTTATCCCATGAATTTTTGAATGAAGATTATAAAGATTTATACCAAAATCATAGCAAACAAGAAACTAATGATAAAAAAGGGGGATTTGTAAACATTACTTTTTTGCCTAAAATTGATAAAGACGAAAGTAATGAAGAAGAAAATTTAGATAAAATCGAACAATATTTAGAAGCTACTCTTCAAACTATTAAAAAAGTAAAATCAAATGGTTTTTCTAATAAAGATATTGTCATTTTAACGCGAAATAAAAAACCAGGAACTGCCATTGCCAATTTTTTGACAGAAAAAGGGATTCCGATTTTATCTTCCGAAAGCTTATTACTTGGTTCATCATCCGAAGTAAAGTTTATTATTCATTTTTTACACTACTTGAAAAATAAAAATGATTTAGAAGCTAAGGCAAACTTTTTATATTATTTGGCACAAAATCAAATTGGGAAAATAGAAATTCACGATTTCATTTTGCAAGGAATGGAACAAAAAACAGAACCCGATTTTCAACAATGGTTGTTCCAATTTGATATTGAAATTTCGTTTACCTCTATTCGCAAAAAATCGCTTTATGAAGCAGTAGAATTAGTTATCTCCAAAGCTGTTGCTATTGAAAAAAGAAACGCCTATTTGCAATATTTTCTAGATATTATTTTGGAACGCGACTTAAAAACCCAAGCAGGGGTTTCAGATTTTTTACAATATTGGGAAATGCAAAAAGAAAAACTAAGTATTCCCTCGCCCGAAGGCAATGATGCCATAAGGATTATGACCATTCATAAATCCAAAGGATTGGAATTCCCGGTGGTAATTTTCCCTTTTGCCGAAGAAGATTATTCACGAAATAAAGGAGATAAAATTTGGGTAAATGCCGATGAAGAGCTTTTGGGTTTGCCTAAAGCATTAGTGGCAAAAAATAAAGAAGTAGAAAATTATGGTGAAACAGCATCAGCAATTTTTCAACAAAAAATTCAAGAAGATTTACTAGATAATAGTAATGTTTTATATGTAGCATTAACTAGAGCCGAAGAACAATTGTATATTATTTCTAGAATGCAAAAGCAAAATGACAAAGGAGTTTTTCCTAATAACATGGCATCTCTTTTTATCAAATTTCTAATTAATAGGAACTTATACGAGGAAAACAAACTTGTTTATACGTTTGGCTCAGAGGAAAAACTTTCTTACCATAAATTGATAATTGATGATACAAAAATAATTCCACAAATAAAGGAAACTTTAAACCCAAAGCATATCAAAATAGCACAGCGAGAAAGCTTGATGTGGAATACTAATCAGCAAAAAGCTATTGAATACGGAAATATTATCCACGAAATTTTGTCGTTTGTTAAAACTGAAAATGACATTGATTTGGCTCTGACCAAAGCTTTAGAAAATGGATTAATCGCTACATCTGAGAAAGAAACTGTTCAAAAAACAATTAATGAAATTGTAAATCACAAAGATTTATTAGATTTTTTTGAAGAGGGAAGCGTAATCTTAAATGAAAAAACCATTATCCAAAAAGAAGGCAATTTGGTAAAACCAGACAGAATGGTTTTAATAAAAAATAAAGAAATCTATCTTTTGGATTATAAAACCGGTTCGCATCAAGCCAAATATGAATTACAACTAGAAAATTATCAAAACGCCATTGAAAAAATGGGATTCAAAGTGACTAAAAAAGCTTTAGTTTACATTGGGAAAACTCTGGAAGTGGTAAATTTGTAAGCGAAACAAACTTTAAATTAAAGATGTACGGAAAACTTCAACAACACCTGCAAAACGAATTAAACACCATTGAGGAAAATGGATTGTATAAAAAAGAACGCATTATTACTTCGCCACAAGGTGCAGAAATAGTTGTTAATGGTAAAACAGTGCTGAATTTTTGTGGCAATAATTATTTGGGGTTATCGTCACACCCTGAAGTTATTCAAGCCGCTAAAGATGCTTTAGATTCGCATGGTTTTGGAATGTCTTCTGTGCGTTTTATTTGTGGCACTCAAGATATTCACAAGACATTAGAAAAAAAGATAGCTGATTTCTATGGAACAGAAGATACCATTCTGTATGCAGCCGCTTTTGATGCTAATGGTGGTGTTTTTGAACCTTTATTAGGCGAAGAAGATTGTATTATTTCCGATAGTTTAAATCATGCATCCATCATTGATGGCGTTCGATTATGTAAAGCGGCACGCTATCGTTATGAAAATTCCAATATAGAGGATTTGGAAAACCAATTAAAAAAAGCAGTAGAAGCTGGACATCGTTTCAAGTTGATTGTAACCGATGGCGTTTTCTCTATGGATGGAATAGTAGCGCCATTGGATAAAATATGTGATTTAGCGGATAAGTATGATGCATTAGTCATGGTAGATGAATGTCATGCTGCAGGATTTATTGGAGCTACTGGCAAAGGTACACTTGAAGCCAAAGGTGTAATGGGAAGAGTTGACATCATAACAGGAACTTTAGGAAAAGCACTCGGCGGAGCTATGGGCGGCTATACCACTGCCAAAAAAGAAATTATTGAAATTTTGCGCCAACGATCAAGACCTTATTTGTTTTCTAATTCTTTAGCTCCAGCTATTGTTGGTGCGTCTATTAAGGTGTTTGAACTTTTAGAAAATGACACCACGCTCAGAGACAAACTAGAATGGAATACCAATTACTTCAAAGATGGTTTGCGCAAAGCAGGTTTGAATTTTATAGATGGGGATTCTGCAATTGTTCCAGTAATGCTTTATGATGCAAAATTATCTCAGATTATGGCAGAGGAATTACTTAAAAAAAACATATATGTAATAGGTTTCTTTTTCCCAGTAGTGCCAAAAAATAAAGCTAGAATTAGAGTTCAATTATCAGCAGCCCACACAAAAGAACATCTTGACGAAGCTATTATTGCATTTTCTGAAGTAGCAAAAGAGCTAAATATCATATAATTAGCTATATTTTAACGAAATATTTTGTTATTATAGTATTACGCATTACTTTTGTGCCATTATAAAATTTATAATCTAATCAAATTAAAGTATGAAACATCTTAACAAATTATTCGTTGCTATGGTTATGTTAGCAGGTTTAAGCTCACAAGCACAAGACGACAAAAACCCATGGGCTATTTCGTTTGGGGTAAACGCAGTAGACACCAGAGTAAGTGCTGCATCAAAAATAGAGGATCAATTTTCACAGTATCTAAACGTAAAAGAAAATTGGAACATCTTGCCTTCTGTATCTTTTATAAACCTATCTAAATCCGTTGGAAATAATTTCTCTTTCGGAGTTACTGGGTCTATTAACAAGATTACCAAATGGGTAAATCCAGGAGTTAATATTGGATCTTACACAGTAGAAAACCCTGGTGATTTAAACTACTATGCAGTTGATGGAGTTATCAACTATAGTTTAATGAGCTTAATCAAATCAAAAACTGTTGACCCATCTTTACATATTGGTGGTGGTTATACTTGGATTGGTGATGATAAAAAAGCTGGAACTCTAAACGCAGGATTAGGTTTAACTTATTGGTTCACTGAAACTGTTGGTTTTTCTCTTCGTTCTACTTACAAACAATCATTTGAAGATGTTCGTGAAAATATGCCTTCTCACATGCAACACTTTGCTGGTCTAACATTCAAATTTGGAGGTTCGGATAAAGATGCTGATGGTATCTATGATAATTTTGATGCTTGTCCAGAAGTTGCTGGTTTAAAACAATTTAACGGTTGTCCAGATTCAGATGGCGATGGTATAGAAGATAGCAAAGATGCTTGTCCAGATGTTGCTGGAGCTGCAGAACTAAATGGTTGTCCTGATACTGATGGCGATGGCATTTCTGATAATGTAGATGCTTGTGTTGATGTTGCTGGTTTAAAACAATTCAACGGTTGTCCTGATACTGATGGTGATGGCGTTCAAGATAAAGATGATAAATGTAAAGACGTTAAAGGTCCTAAACAAAACGGTGGTTGTCCATGGCCAGATAGAGATGGTGATAAAGTTTTAGACAAAGATGACAAATGTCCAGACGTAGCAGGGACTGTTGCTAATAATGGTTGTCCAGAAGTTCCTCAAGAAGCTATCAAAAAATTAAATGATTATGCTAAAACTATCTTGTTTGATAGTGGTAAAACTTCATTCCAAAAACAAACTTTCCCTGTATTACAAGCTATTACCGCTATTTTAAAAGAGTATCCAGGTGCTAAATTTACTATTGAAGGTCACACAGATACCGATGGTGTAGATGCAACTAACCAAACACTTTCTGAAAATAGAGCTGCTTCTGTTAAAAACTATTTAGTTGAAAACGGAATTGCGCCTTCTAGATTATCTTCAGCTGGTTTTGGTGAAACTAAACCAGTAGACACTAATAAAACTAAAGCTGGTAAAGCTAACAACAGAAGAGTTGAAGTGAAATTAGTAAAATAATTTTTAAAAAATATTTTCTAAAAAACGTCCCAAATTCGGGACGTTTTTTTATTTTTATACAATGTCAAAACAAACATTTCTTCACCAACTAGCCAAAGAAATTTTAAAAAATTATTCTGAAAATCTTTCGGACTTAGTTATTATTTTACCTAACAAAAGAGCTAAAGTTTTCTTAGTTGATGAATTAAAAAATTTAGTTAGCAATACTATATTTGCTCCAGAAATAATCAGCATAGAAGATTTTATTCAAGATCTTGCAGGAATTCGCTCTATTGATAGCGTTGAGCTAATATTTGAATTTTATGAAGTATATCTTTCAATAACTGAAAAAGATAAAGCAGAACCGTTTGAAAAATTTGCCAATTGGGCCAAGACCTTACTTCAGGATTTTAATGAAATCGATAGGTATTTATTAGAACCCGATAAAATTTTAAAATATCTGGAAAACATAAAAGAAATTGAGCATTGGTCTTTTGATAGTAATAAAAGAACAGAACTAATCGAAAACTATCTAATATTCTGGAAAAAACTACCACACTATTATCACTCACTTTATACTTATTTATCTAATAAAGGAATTGGCTATCAAGGTTTAATTTATCGCGAAGCTGTTGAAAATCTTAACCATTTTTCAGAAAACAACAGCAACAAGTTCGTTTTTGCTGGCTTTAATGCACTCAATCAAGCAGAAGAAAAAATAATTCAACACTTATTAGCACTTGATGTTGCCAAAATCTATTGGGACATTGATGAAACATTATTAAATGACACTTTTCACGATGCAGGATTATTTCAACGTCGTTTCAAATCAGAATGGATTTATTATAAAACACATCCTTACGAATGGATAGTTAATGATTTTTCAGAAGCAAAGAATATTCAAGTTATTGCAACTTCTAAATCGATAGGACAAGCAAAAATTGCCGGTCATATAATAGAAAAAAGCATTCTAGAAAATAGTTCTAGCATACAAAATGTGGCTTTGGTGCTTGGAGAAGAAAATTTGTTGTTGCCTGTTTTACATTCCTTACCAGCGAGTATTGAAGCTTTGAATATCACTATGGGGTTTACTAGCAAAAACAATCCTGCACAATTATTAATTTCTAAACTTTTTAAATTACATACTAATGCATTGACCAGAAATGCTTCGAGTTATGTAATGTATTATAAAGATGTACTCGATATTCTAACCCATCCTTTAATTGAAAATTATGTGAATGCTGATGGATTGGTTTCCATTATTAATAAAAACAATTATACTTTCATTACCCATAAAAAACTGCAACAACTCTACCCTGAAAGCAATGAATTATTTCAATTATTATTTCAAAAATGGGACAGAAGTTCTGTTGCTGTCTTAGAGAATCTATCGACAATTTTATTGCAAATCAAAGGCCATTTGAGTTTTGATAACGAAGAAGAAAAAATTACCAATGCTTTTGTATATTCAATATATAAAATCATAAACAAAATGATTTCTTATTTTTCCTCCCATCAAAATATTGATGACATCAAAACTTTGCAAGCCATTTATAAACAAGTGATTGACTTGGCAGAAGTTTCCTTTGAAGGAGAACCTTTGAGCGGATTACAAATTATGGGAGTATTGGAAAGTCGTGTCCTCGATTTTGAAACGGTTATCATTACATCGGTCAACGAAGGTAAATTTCCAGCGGGAAAAAGTAACAATTCTTTTATTCCTTATGATGTCAAAAAAGAATATGGCTTGCCCACTTTCAAAGAGAAAGACGCAATTTATACTTATCACTTTTATCATTTATTGCAACGTGCTAAAAATATTTATCTCATTTATAACTCTGATAGTGAAGGTTTTGATGCCGGAGAAAAGAGCCGTTTTATCACCCAATTGGAAGTAGAAAAACAACCCAATCACAACATATTTTTTCAATATTATAATCCAGATGTTCCTAATATTGCTTATCAACCCATACTAGTTCCAAAGACTGAAAGTGTAATGATACGATTAAAAGAAATATCCGAAAAAGGATTTTCACCATCTTCTTTAACATCCTATATCCGTAACCCAATACAGTTTTATTTTCAGCGCATATTACGCATTAAAGAAACTGATGAAGTCGAAGAAAACATAGCTGTAAATACTCTAGGAACCATTATTCATCGTGCTTTAGAAGAATTATACAAACCATTTGTTGGAAGACTCCTAACAACAGAAGACATTGATACTTGTTTTCATAAAATTGAAAGTGAAGTTTTAAACCAATTTAAGTTAGAGTATAAAGAAGGGGAAATCAATAAAGGACGAAACTTATTGGCTTTTGAAGTAGCTAAAAGAAACGTGTCTAACTTTTTAAAACACGAGAAAGAAGGGCTAGAAAAAGGTGATCAGGTTCAAATTCTAACACTGGAAGCCGATTTAAGTCAAACTATAAAACATGCTACATTACCGTTTCCTGTAAAGATTGCTGGAAAAGTGGATAGAATTGAACTTCGCAACGGAAAAATTAGAATTGTAGACTATAAAACCGGAAAAGTAGAACAGAAAAATGTAACCCTCAAAGATTGGACTGGACTGACGGAAGACATAAAAAACGAGAAAATCATTCAGGTGCTGGCCTATGCTTTCATGTATCAAAACGAAGCTAAAGGTCGCGAAATTGAAGCCGGAATTATTTCATTTAAAAATTTAAAATCCGGATTTTTACCTTTTACATTTGATGAAAATAAAGAAAAAACAACAGCTATTACCGAAGCAATAATGGAAAATTATTTGGCGCAAATTGTTGTTTTACTTCAAGAGATTTTAAATGTAGTTAATCCTTTTGAGGAGAAAATAAACTAAACTTTCTTTAAAAAATTCTCTAAAACTTGCTTCAATTCCTTCTCGTTTTCAATATGAGACATGTGCCCGTCTGGAAAAGTAGTGAGTTGCACTTTGGTGCCTTCTAACTGTTCAATGTTTTCGTCATAATTTAGAACACCATCTTTTTTTCCTAACACCAATTGAATTGGGTAAGGTGCAAAATGCAACAATGCCTGTCTGTCTTTTCTAATTTTCATACCTTCAAGTGCTGCCACAATTCCTTGCAAAGGGGTTTTTAAAGCTTCTTTCTTTACTTTTTCTATTGCTGTAGCTAGTCGTTCGCGGTTGTCTTCGCTAAAAAGATTGGCAATACTCATACTTACAAAAGCACCATAATTCTGTTTTACCGCAACAATAGCTCTATCTCTATTAATTTTGCGCTCCTCGCTGTCTGCTCTTGAAGTGGAGTTTAGCAGCAACAATCCTTTTACATGTTCTGGATATAACTCTGCAAAAGCCAAAGCAATATAACCTCCCATAGAATGACCTACCAATATCACTTTTCTGATTTTTAGATACAACAATAAAGTATAAATCATATCCGCCTGATCTTCCATTACGTGAACATATCCTATACATTCTGTTTCACCATGACCTAGCAAATCTAGTGTAATAACCCGATGTTTTTTTGCCAAGTCTGACACAAAAGCTTTCCACATGGTTTTGTTTTCTAGGAAACCATGTAGTAAAAGCACTGCAGATCCTTTACCTTCATCGGTATAGGAAATCTTAGTATTTTTATAAATAAGTTGAAATGCCATTTGCATTCAAAAATAGTATTTAGCTTCGAAAGCGCGAATAAATTTTTGGAAAATAAAAAACGGCTCCCTTTCGAGAGCCGCTTATCCCTTTTTACTAATCCCTTAATCAGGAATTCATTATTGCTTCTATCTCCTCTACTTCAATAGGAATGTTGCGCATCAGATTAAAAGGTTCGCCTTTAGCTTGTATCACCACATCATCTTCTATACGAATACCAAAACCTTCCTCAGGAATATATATTCCAGGTTCTACTGTGAATACCATATTGGCTTGCATTGGCTCATGTAATAATCCGTAATCGTGTGTGTCTAATCCCATGTGGTGTGAGGTGCCGTGCATGAAATATTTTTTATACGCAGGCCAATCTGGATTTTCATTTTGAACATCGGCTTTGTCTAGTAAACCTAAGCCAAGTAATTCCGAAGTCATGATTTTACCCACCTCAACTTGATATTGTTTCCAAAGATTGCCAACAGTCAACATTTTTGTAGCTTCATTTTTTACTCGCAAGACCGCATTATAAAGCCCTTTTTGTCTATCTGTAAATCGTCCAGAAACAGGAATCATACGCGTCATATCACTAGAATAATTAGCATATTCTGCTCCTACGTCTAGTAAAATCAAATCACCAGCTTTGCATTGTTGGTTATTCTCTATATAGTGCAACACATTAGCATTATTTCCTGATGCAATAATAGGAGTATAAGCAAAACCTTTGGAGCGATTGCGTAGAAATTCATGCGCAAATTCTGCTTCGATTTCGTATTCCATTACGTTTGGTTTCACAAAACTCAAAACTCTACGGTATCCTTTTTCTGTAATGTTACACGCTTCTTGAATCAAATCTAATTCTTCGCTTTCTTTTATGGAACGTAACCGTTGAAGAATAGGATTAGCTTTTTCAACCTTGTGTGCTGGATAGTTTTTCTTCCACCATTTTACAAAACGGGCTTCACGCGTTTCGGTTTCTATTGTAGCTCGATAATGCTCGTTAGTATTGATGTAAATTGTATCGGAATACGCCATTACTTCTTTCAACGTTTTGTGAAAATCCTGCAACCAAATCACCGATTTTATTCCAGAAACCTCAAAAGCGCGGTCTTTGGTTAACTTCTCGCCTTCCCAAATAGCGATGTGTTCATTAGTTTCTTTTAAGAATAAAATTTCTTTTAAATGTTCATAAGGCGCATCTGGAAAAAGCAATAAAATACTTTCCTCTTGATCAACACCGCTTAAATAAAAAATATCACGATGTTGCGCAAAAGGCAACGTACTGTCTGCAGAAACAGGATAAATATCATTTGAGTTAAAAACAGCAACGCTGTTTGGTTTCATTTGTGAGGTGAATTTTACTCTGTTTTTAATAAACAGTTGACAGTCTATTTGATGATATTTCATTCTTAAATGATTACTATTATAGATTCCAAAGTTAAAACATTGGAATTAAAATGGGCGGCTATGAAACAATTAATTTTTACTATAGTATATATTAACTTGTAGAAATGAGGTTTCTACAAATGGTAAATTTGAACCCTATGCGGCAGAAAATGTTTCGAAATGGTATTGTGAGAATTAATTTTAACCTTTGATTTGAGGTTTTGTTTAGCTTTTTTTGTCAAAAAAAGAGAATTAAGCAATTGAATATCAACAATTGTTAAACTCATTTTAAATTCATTATAAATTACATCGAAAAGGTTGTAGTTAAAACTATTTAACTGTACTTTTGTTTGATTTTTTTAACAAATTATATATAATTATGGCAAAATCTGCAATTCTAAAGTCATCTCTTGCAAAAAAATATTGGATGGCTCTTACAGGTTTATTTTTATGCTTGTTTTTAGCGGGTCACTTAGCAGGAAATCTTCAATTAATTTTTAGCGATGCGTCTCATTTCAATCAATATGCATTGTTCATGACCTCAAATCCAGCCGTAAAAATCCTTTCTTACCTCACTTACATTTCCATTTTATTCCATGCTGTTGACGGCTTTTTGCTTACCTATCAAAACGTAAAAGCAAGACCTATTGGATACGCTAAAAACGACCCTTCAAAAAACAGTAGTTTCTCCTCAAGAAACATGGCGGTATTAGGAACTTTAATTTTAGTTTTCATAGTGACGCATATGGTTAACTTTTGGGCGGTAATGCATTTTGATAAGAATATGCCATTACAAACCATTACTGTTGAACAAATGGGACAAAAATCAGAATATTATATTACTACTGAAACAGGAAAATTTTTTCCTGCTAATGCCAGCCAATTGCAACAAATGGGACTAGAAATCAGAAATAGAACGGAGTTTTATAATAATGCAGCCAATGTTAAAATGGGTGAAGGCTATAAAGATTTACATAAAATTACGGTGGCTTTCTTCAAAGATGCTAAAACTGGTTTGATTGCTACATTACTCTATGTTTTGGCAATGTTTGTTTTGTCATTCCACTTATTACATGGATTCAGTAGTGCCTTCCAATCTATAGGCTTAAACCATCCGAAATATACACCTGCTATAAAAGGTTTTGGAAAATCATTTGCAATTATAGTTCCGCTTTTATTTGCAATTATTCCAGTTTATATTCACTTTTTCTTAAAATAATTTTATATTGAACTTGTTTCAGTACAACACCATATTATTATGAAGTTAGATTCTAAAATACCAGAAGGTCATATTTCAAAAAAATGGACCGATTATAAAGATCATTTAAAATTAGTAGCTCCAAACAACAGACCAAAAATAGATATTATTATTGTTGGTACTGGTTTAGCTGGTGCATCTGCTGCAGCTTCTTTAGGAGAAATGGGTTATAATGTAAAAGCGTTTTGCTTTCAAGATTCTCCTCGTAGAGCACATTCTATTGCAGCTCAAGGAGGAATTAATGCAGCTAAAAATTATCAAAATGATGGCGATAGTACTTTTAGATTGTTTTATGACACCATTAAAGGCGGTGATTATAGAGCAAGAGAAGCAAACGTTCACCGTTTAGCAGAAGTTTCCTCAAATATTATTGACCAATGTGTTGCACAAGGAGTACCTTTTGCCCGTGATTATGGCGGATTATTAGATAACCGTTCCTTTGGTGGAACTCAGGTGCAACGTACTTTTTATGCCGCTGGTCAAACAGGACAACAATTATTATTAGGTGCTTATTCTGCATTATCAAGACAAATAGGATTAGGACGAGTTGAAATGTTCAGCCGTCA
>CALPPS020000045.1 GCA_943325515.2 Flavobacterium psychrophilum | reverse complement strand
GTCAACTAATAAAGAGTCAAGGTAGTCAACATACGTTTGTTTTTTTCTAGGTAAATACCACCCTAAATCATTTGATTTTGTTTCGTCAAGTCCCTGCAAAACTTTGTTTGTATAAAAAAAATAATAATTTGTAAGAAACAATTCAACAGCAATATTAGGTTTTGATGTTGTCTTTTGAAACATGGCGTCCAATTCACTTTTATAAGGAACTTTTGTTTCCAATCCTTCCTCTAACAAATTATTTATTTTATTATAAATAACATCAGCTGTTTCTTTTCTTCCTTTTTTATCATACCAAATAAAAGAATATTGGTTTTTTTTATACAAAGAAGTTATCTGTTTTTTGTAGGTAACTAATTTAGGATACTTGGCATAAAAAGTTTCTACCAATGTACTATCAAATGAGAGTAAGACTTTTTCATTAGAGTACTTACCATTTTCTTTATTGGATAAATTATTTTCTTTTTTAGCGCAATGCCAACTGGTCAATGAAACCGCAATCACAAAGACTAAAATTAAAACCAAAAAAAGTTGTCTGTTCTTCATAAAAACACCTCTAATTTTAATATAAAAATACAAAAACATAGTCCATTTCAATCAACCTCAATTTAGTATCTTTACTTCATAGAGGTAATCTACAATTTTAAACTATTACAAATACATATTTGTTATGAAAAAATCATTTCTTTTTATAGTATTCACACTAATCTACTCTACTACAAATGCTCAAGAAAAAGCAGAAAAAGAAATAAATAGTATGTTAGACAACTGGCACAAAGCAGCCGCTGAAGCAAATTATTCAAATTACTTCGATTTGTTAACGGATGATTCTATTTTTATTGGAACTGATGCCACAGAAAATTGGACTAAACCAGCTTTTCAAGCGTTTGCAAAACCCTTTTTTGATAAAGGAAAAGCATGGAGTTTTACCGCTTTGGAAAGACACATTTATTTTAATTATGATAAAAAAATGGCTTGGTTTGATGAGCTATTAAATACCCAAATGAAAATTTGTCGCGGATCAGGTGTTCTCGTTTTAATTAATGGAAATTGGAAAATAAAACACTATGTGCTTTCGATGACTATTCCAAATGATAAAACCGATGATGTCATAAAAATTAAAGCCCCTATAGAAGATGCTTTAATTAATACCTTAAAAGAAAGCAAATAAATTACTTTAGATTTTCCAACATCTCAACAGTCATTGAGGCTAAATCAAATTTATGTTTCCATTGCCAATCCTTTCTGGCACAACTATCATCTATAGAAGCTGGCCAACTGTCGGCAATCTTCTGACGAAAATCTGGTTTATAAGTAATCATTAAATTTGGGATGTGTTTCTTAATTTCGGCAGCTATTTGTTTTGGCGTAAAACTCACTCCCGATAAATTATAAGAGGAGCGGATTTTAATAGCTTCTTTTGGTGCTTGCATAATTTCTAGTGTGGCTCTAATAGCATCATCCATATACATCATTGGCAAAAAGGTGTCTTCAGAAAGAAAACATTCATACTTGCCATTTTTTAATGCTTTGTGATAAATATCAACAGCATAATCCGTTGTGCCTCCTCCTGGTTCCGTTGACCAACTAATTAAACCTGGATATCTAATGCTTCTAACATCAACTCCATAAATATGATGATAATATTCACACCATCTCTCACCCGTTTGTTTACTAATACCATAAACAGTTGTGGGTTCCATGATGGTATATTGTGGTGTATTGTCTCTTGGGGTTGTTGGTCCAAAAACGGCGATAGACGAAGGCCAAAATATTTTTTTTATCTTTTTGGCTTTCGCCAAATTCAAGACATGAAAAAGCGAATTCATATTCAAATCCCAAGCAAAAGCTGGATTTTTTTCTGCCGTTGCTGACAATAATGCGGCCATCAAATAAATGTCGGTAATTTGATATTGTTCAACCAAATGCTCAATTTGATTAAAGTCTAACGCGTTTACCACTTCAAAAATACCTTCGTTGACAATATCACTATTAAGTTTTCGAATATCAGAAGCAATAACATTATCTACCCCATAGATGGTTCTTAGCTTTTTGGTAAGCTCATTACCTATTTGTCCACAAGCACCAATAATTAAAATTTTTGTACTCATTTAGTAAGATTTACTCCGCTTCGCTACATATAATTTTACAGCGAATTAGGTGTTTGTTGAACAAAGATACGTTTTCAAGAAGGTATCTTTAGTTAAAAGTTTCCTTTCTTTTTTAACAAAATAATAGTCCGTTTGACTAGTTCTAAATATAGTTTCCTTTTACCTTTGTACTTTTATATATATTAATTTCTTAGAGATGAAAATAATTTTTTCTTCATTACTTATAAGTTTATTTTTTATCACTTCCTGCCAAGAAGATCCAAAACTTCGTGCATTAGCCCAAGAAAAAGAAGTGCAAAAAAAAGAAGTGATATTCAAAAACATTAGTAATGGTTGGAACTTTTCTGTGCAACCTAACAATGAAACATCACGTTCCTTGACTAATACTTGGGGAGAATGGCGTGTTTTATTAAATGAATTAGCACAAAAACCCAAAAGTAGTTTAGGTGCTTTTCAACAAAAAGCTAAAACCCTTTCTAAAAGAGCCACCGAGTTAAATAACAATGTTCCTATTGAATTTAATCTTCCTGAAATTAAAAGCAGGATTAATGCTTTGTGCACTAAGATTAATGCTATTAATCTTTATATCCATTTAAATCAAATTCCTGCTGCTAAAATTGTGAAATTGGTACAAGAGGTAAATACAGAAATTCGTTCCTTACAATTTCAATTTGAAGAAATTAATCGCAAAAGTCAAATCAAAATAGAAGATGGTGAAAGCGATATGTTAAAAATGCTAGATACTGTAAGAGCTATACCAAACAACTCGAATGCAAAAATCATCAAATAAACTTTGAGCCAAGATTCCTTATACAACAGTTATCTGCATTCGGCGAAAGTCAAGCAAATTATAGAGGCCCTTGAAAATCCTTTGACTAAAATTCAGTTGAAAGGACTATTAGGTTCATCGTTATCTTTTGTTTTTCAGGCCATTTTTAAAAAAAGTGAAAAACCTTTTTTGCTCATTCTAAACGAAAAGGAAGAAGCGGCCTATATTCTTAATGATTTGGAGCAAATGATTGGCGCCAATGATGTGCTGTTCTATCCTAGTTCCTATCGCAGACCTTATCAAATTGAAGAAACTGATAATGCAAATGTTTTGCTACGTTCTGAAGTATTGAATAGAATTAATTCTCGCAAAAAACCTGCTGTAATTGTTACGTATCCCGAAGCACTTTTTGAAAAAGTAGTTACCCGAAAAGAATTAGACAAAAACACGTTGAAAATTGCAGTTGGCGAAAATGTTTCTATTGATTTTATCAACGAAGTTTTATTTGAATATGAATTCAAACGCGTCGATTTTATTACTGAACCAGGAGAGTTTTCGGTTCGTGGTGGAATTTTAGATGTCTTTTCATTTTCCAATGACAATCCTTATCGTATCGAATTTTTTGGTAATGAAGTGGACAGCATCAGAACCTTTGATGTGGAAACCCAACTATCAGTAGAAAAACAAAACAAGATTACAATAATTCCCAATCTAGAAAATAAATTCATCAAAGAAAATCGAGAAAGTTTCCTTGATTATATAAGTGATAAAACGGTTTTATGTATAGAGAATACCCCTTTTTTAACTTCACAACTCGATAAACTTTTTGCCAAAGCAATAGAAACCTTCGATAAACTATCTAATGATATCAAACATGCTTCTCCAGAACATTTGTTTTTAAATCAAGAAGGGTTTTTGCGAAAAGCATTGGATTTTTCTATCATCGAATTATCCAACAAACCGCTGTTTAAAACTACTAAAACTTTTGAATATCATATACAACCTCAACCTTCATTCAACAAACAATTTGATTTACTATTAAATAATTTGAGTGATAATCATTTTAATGGCTATACCAATTATCTATTCTGTTCTAATGAAGGGCAAGCCAATCGGTTTCATGATATTTTTGAAAGCTTAGACGAGGCCAATCATGAGAATGTTCGTAATCAATACCACACTATTGTTGCTTCGCTATATCAAGGTTTCATTGATGAAGAAAACCAAATTGCCTGCTATACTGACCACCAAATTTTTGAACGTTATCATAAATTCAGTATCAAAAATGGTTATTCCAAAAAGCAAACACTAACGCTAAAAGAACTAAATTCTTTATCTGTTGGCGATTATGTAACGCATATTGATCACGGAATTGGAAAGTTTGGAGGTTTGCAAAAAATTCAGGTAGAAGGGAAAACACAAGAAGCTATTAAACTCGTTTATGCCGATAATGATATTGTGTATGTGAGCGTTCATTCGCTGCATAAAATCTCCAAATATAGCGGCAAAGACGGTACACCTCCAAAGATCTACAAACTAGGTTCGAATGCTTGGAAAGTTTTAAAACAAAAAACCAAAGCGCGAGTAAAACATATTGCCTTTAACCTAATTCAACTTTATGCCAAGCGAAGACTAGAAAAAGGTTTCCAGTTTGCGCCCGATAGTTATTTGCAAAAAGAATTAGAAAGTTCTTTTATTTACGAAGACACCCCAGACCAAATTACCGCCACGCAAGACGTAAAAGCCGATATGGAAAAAGACCGCCCAATGGATCGCTTAGTGTGTGGTGATGTAGGTTTTGGAAAAACTGAAGTAGCTATTCGTGCTGCTTTCAAAGCGGTGGACAACAGTAAACAAGTGGCTATTTTGGTGCCAACTACCATTTTGGCCTACCAACATTATCGAACTTTTACAGAAAGATTAAAAGAAATGCCTGTTCGTGTGGGTTATTTAAATCGTTTCCGAACTGCTAAACAAAAAGCGCAAACTTTGGAAGAATTAGCTTCCGGGAAATTGGATATTATTATTGGCACACATCAATTGGTCAATAAAAATGTAGTTTTTAAAGATTTGGGGTTATTAATTGTAGATGAAGAGCAAAAATTTGGGGTCAATGTAAAAGACAAATTGAAAACCATAGCAGCAAATGTTGATACGCTAACTTTAACTGCTACACCAATTCCAAGAACACTTCAATTTTCTTTGATGGCAGCCCGAGATTTATCAGTCATCACAACACCACCTCCTAATCGCTACCCTATAGAATCACAAGTAGTAGGTTTTAATGAGGAGCTGATTCGTGATGCAATATCCTATGAGATTCAACGAAACGGTCAAGTCTTTTTTATCAATAACCGAATTGAAAATATTAAAGAAATTGCAGGAATGATACAGCGATTAGTTCCTGATGCACGCGTTGGTATTGGTCACGGACAAATGGAAGGCACAAAGCTGGAAGAACTAATGCTTGGTTTTATGAATGGCGATTTTGATGTTTTGGTCGCCACCACTATTATCGAAAGTGGTTTGGATGTGCCGAATGCCAATACGATTTTCATCAACAATGCTAATAATTTTGGGCTTTCTGATTTGCATCAAATGCGAGGAAGAGTGGGTAGAAGTAACAAGAAAGCGTTTTGTTATTTTATATGTCCGCCCTATTCTGCGATGACTGATGATGCTCGTAAACGAATTCAGGCTTTGGAACAATTTAGTGAATTGGGCAGCGGTTTCAATATTGCTATGAAAGATTTAGAAATTCGTGGTGCGGGAGATTTATTAGGAGGTGAACAAAGTGGTTTCATCAACGAAATTGGTTTTGAAACCTATCAAAAAATTATGAACGAAGCTATTGAAGAGTTAAAAGAAAACGAGTTTAAGGATTTGTATGATAATGGAAATGAAGACGAAAATAAAGAATATGTAAAAGACCTTCAGATAGATACCGACTTTGAATTGCTGTTTCCTGATGAATATATCAATAATATATCTGAGCGTTTGAATTTGTATAATGAACTAGGAACTATTAAAGATGAAGATGGTTTGTTGGCCTATGAAATCAAACTCATAGACCGATTTGGACCTTTACCACAAGAAGCCAAAGCTTTATTAAACAGTATTCGCATCAAGTGGATTGCTATTCAAATGGGAATAGAGCGTATCGTAATGAAGCAAGGCAAACTGATTGGGTATTTTGTTTCAGACCAGCAATCAGCTTATTATAATTCGAAGCAATTCCGTCACATGCTGCAGTTTGTTCAGCAACATGGTAACCTTTGTAAAATGAAGGAGAAAGAAACCAAAAACGGCTTGCGATTATTACTCACTTTTGAAAATGTGAAGTCAATTTCGCGAGCATTGGAGTTCATGGAATTGATGAAGAATTAAAATAAATTTAAAACTACATTTTCAAAACCTTGAAGTTGGCTTCTTTTTCATTAAACTTTAATTTGAAGAAATAAGTGCCCGTTGCAAATTTTGAGACATCAACACTAGTTGTTAAACCATTATTTTTTTGGTTTAACAACAATTGACCTGCAATAGTATAGACGGCAACATCAGTTATAGTATCTTTGGAAGTTATGATTATTTTTCCATTGGTTGGATTAGGATAATAACTATAATCTAAATAATTACTGTTAGCTATTCCTAAAGTTCCTGTGCATGTAATAATTGCATCCCAACCATAATCTACAATTGCTTCATCTGATGTAAACTTAAAAGTAAGCGAACCATCAGCAGCGGTTGAATTAATAGGATCAGGTACAAATGTTCCTGTAAATCCACCTGAACTTAAATCAGGAGAAAACTCGTTAGGACCATCATAAACATATAAAAAATCATAATTATTTTCAAGACTAAAATTTAAAAATGTCACACTTAATTTTAAACCGATGTCATATGGAGTCATAGTCCTTACCCAAGATTGCATATCTGAATAATTGTTCGTTGTTCCTCCTGTATCCGTAAATGGAACACTGTCGCAGAAATTATCTGTGGAGGTAGCAAATACTTTTTCCCTTATGGCTGGCTCAATACCATTGCATAAAGGTCTAACTTTTATGTTGTAATAAGTATTTGATGTTAATTCTATTGCGGCATAACTGGGAGTAGTAACTGTATTCCAAACATCAGTTAATGCAGAAAATGGCGTAACGGCTACTTCCCATAAAGCTGTTGAGCCTATATCGCTCCATGTAATATCTACTGAATTGTTAGTTATATTTGAAGCTGTAATAGCAGTAACAGTATTTGGACAACTGCTAACACAATCTGAACTTAAACAAGTTTTATTATTGACATTATTACGAATATAAGCGGCAGGTTGTGGTCCAAATCCATTATTAAAACTTATTCCTACCTCTGAAATTAAATGACAATAACTCATAATGGTTCCTTTTTCATCTGTAGAAGGAATAGGGCCAATTGAAGTGCATTCCCCTGAGCTATTATCAGGATAACCTGCCTGAGTTCCACAACCATCTATTACAGTATTATTTCCATTCCAAAAACAGGCATGAGTATGCGGTGAACCTAATGAATGTCCAAATTCGTGAGTTATTACTTCAACTGTCCAAGAAAAAGTTGGGAATGTTGCAACGCTAATTCCATTTAAATCTGAATAGCTATAATTAATACTTGTACAAATGGTATCTAAAAAAGCAACGCCTCCTAAGCCTCCGGGATCTTTACCTACTAGCATACCCACATCGCCATCAAAAACAGTTCTTATACTACGAAAAGCATTTAAATAAGCCTCCGAATTTGTTCCAATTCCATTATAAGGGTCAGCTTCAGTCCAAATAAAAATTGACTTTAAACCTACCGAAATTCCATCATTATAATATAAAGTTTGAACATTATTAAAAATAGAAGTCATCCAATTAGAAGTAATGGTGGTGTCTGAGTTATTTTCTTGAAACAAATTAGTATCAATTTCAAAATATATAGCGACACATTTATCACTATTACTATTGGATTTCTTAATTGATTTGTTCGTTATAGTGCCCTCTTTTGTGTGACATTCAAACTGATTAAACACTTTCATTTTAGTGTCAGAATACACTATATACTCTTTTTGATTATTGGGCTTATCGAGTTTGCCTATAACTAAGTTTCCTATTGCTGCACTTGAAACAATTCCATTAAATTCGCCATTAAAAAAATTAAAAGAAGCAACTGAATTTGGTTTTCCATTAATAATTCCTCTATAGTAAACTCCTTTTTCGTATGAAATGTTTTTGCCTTTATCTGTATCCACATGAAAGCCTTCTAAAAAAGGATTTACTTTATATAAATGAACCGAAATAGTTTCGTTTTGATATGGAATTTCTAATGTTAAATAGTCGTATTGGTTTGTAACAATTTCGTTAATTTTATCCAGATTTGCAGTTGCTAAAGTAGCGTTTTCAACTACTTTATTAATTTCATTAGTAATAGCATTTTCTGAAGGAATTAGTACAGAGATACTCTTAAAACTTGCGTTTAAAGTTTGCAATTCTGCTACTTTTTCAGCTATTTTATTTTGGGCATTGATTGAAAAAAAATTCAAAACAACTGCAATGAAAAAATATTTTTTCATAATAATTTTTTATTATTAAAGTTACTGAAATCGAACTCAAAACAAATCATTTTCTAAAATTATTAGATTCATTAAGCTAAAAATAAAAAAAAGCATCTTCTATATGGTCTATTTTATAATTATTTTCTTCTTTATAAATAGCGATTATGTCAAACCTAACTTCTACCTCTAAATCATTTGAAATTACATATTCATTTACCGCTTTAACTAGCAGTTGTATTTTCTTTGGTTTAACAAAATCCTGTGGCAATCCAAAATCTATAGAAGAACGTGTTTTTACTTCAATAATTGATAGAATATTTTCTTTTTGAGCAATAATGTCAATCTCTGCTTTTTGAAATGTCCAGTTAGTTTCCAGAATGGAATAGCTATTTTTTTCTAAAAAAGCTACAGCCAATTCTTCTCCTAATTTTCCCAGTTCATTATGTTCTGCCATGAGATTTTAGATTGTTGATTAACGATTTTTGATTTTAGAATTTTAGAATTTTTGAAGTTAGTTTTTTTTTGAATGAATTAGAATAGAGAATGTGAATTTTTGCTTTTTGAATTCAGAAATCAAAAAAGCGTTAATCTTTAATCCTCAATCAAAATACACTTTGCTTTCTTCTGCGGTAACTTCTATTAAAACTTGCCTTCCAAAAATTAAAGCCCGATTGTCTCTTATATGCCCTGCTGGGAAATTATATATTATTGGAATATTTATGCCTTTAACCGTATCTTCAATAATTTCTAATGCATTTCTTCCCCATTTAATTTCATTGTCTTTCATTTCTGTCATGGCGCCAACAATAATTCCTTTTAAACTTGACAAACATCCATTTCGCTTCAAATTAGTCATCATTCTATCCACATGATATAAATATTCGTCTAAATCTTCAATAAAAAGTATTTTACCCTCACAATCAATAGCCGATGGTGAACCTAACAAACTGAACAAAATAGATAAATTACCACCTACCAATTCTCCTTTGGCTTTGCCAATATGATTTAAAGCATCACAATCTAATTTATATTCCAGTTTATCTCCGAACAAAGCAGCACATAATGAATTCTTGGCTTCATCAGTAGCTCTTGCAATGGCAACTGGCATCGTACCATGAATAGATTCAAATCCCATTCTGTTCAAATGACTATGCAAAACCGTTACATCACTAAAACCGATAATCCATTTTGGGTTTTGTTTGAATTTCGTAAAATCGAGTTTATCAATAATTTTTACTGTTCCATAACCGCCACGAACACACCAAATGGCTTTAATGTTTGGATTGTCCATTTGCTCCTGAAAATCTTCGGCACGTTGCGCATCTGTTCCTGCTAATTGGTAATAATCTAGTCCAATAGTTTTGCCAAGTTTCACTTTTAAACCCCAGCCTTCAAGTAAATCTAAAGTAGGTTTTAAATTATCATCAATGTTTTTTCTTGCAGTAGAAACTATGGCAACTGTATCGCCTTTTTGTAAATAAGGTGGTCTAATCATCTTTTGTTGAGAATATGAAGAAATGGTAGTTAAAAAAATAAAAATAATAAGCTTTCGCATTAATCCTTAATTGACTGTTTCAAATGTAAACAAATCCCAAAATTAATTCGTCTTTTCATACCTAAAAAGTTATTTTTGTAATCTTTCTGAACTTGTTTCAGAATGTTATAAATAATTTTATGTTAGAAAATCCGAAACGATATACTATTACAGCTGCCTTGCCTTATACAAATGGCCCAATTCACATTGGTCATTTGGCAGGTGTTTATGTGCCATCTGATATATATGCTCGCTATTTGCGCTTACAAGGGAAAGATGTTGCCTTTATTTGCGGAAGCGATGAACACGGTGTTGCCATATCGATGAAAGCAAAAAAAGAGGGTATTACACCTCAACAAGTCATTGATAAATACGACGGAATTATTCGTAAATCTTTTCTTGATTTTGGAATTTCATTTGATAATTATTCAAGAACATCTTCCAAAATTCATCACGATACGGCACAGGAATTTTTTAAAAAATTATACGATAACAACGATTTTATTGAAGAAGTTACCGAACAATTATATGATGCCAAAGCTGATCAGTTTTTGGCCGACCGTTTTGTAACGGGAACTTGCCCCAAATGTGAAAATCCAGAAGCTTATGGGGACCAATGTGAACGCTGTGGTTCTACCTTAAATGCCACGGATTTAATCAATCCAAAATCAACCATAACAGGTGAAACCCCAATTTTAAAATCTACAAAACATTGGTTCTTACCTTTGGACAGATACCAAGATTTTTTAACCCAATGGATATTAGTTGAACACGTCAAAGACTGGAAAGTAAATGTGCTAGGTCAAGTAAAATCATGGTTAGATGATGGTTTAAAACCTCGTGCTGTTACCCGCGATTTAGATTGGGGGATTGATGTTCCAGTAGAGGGTGCAACTGGAAAAAAACTTTACGTTTGGTTTGACGCGCCAATAGGATACATTTCGGCTACCAAAGAATGGGCTGCAAAAGAAGGTAAAAATTGGGAAGATTATTGGAAGAAAGATGATACTAAACTGGTTCACTTTATAGGAAAAGATAATATAGTTTTCCATTGTATTATTTTTCCAGCCATGTTGAAAGCTGAAGGAACCTATATTTTACCTGATAATGTTCCTGCTAATGAATTCTTGAACTTAGAAGGCAATAAGCTTTCTACTTCAAAAAACTGGGCAGTTTGGTTGCATGAGTATTTACAAGATTTTCCAGATAAGCAAGATGTATTGCGTTATGCCCTAACAGCAAATGCACCTGAAACTAAAGACAATGACTTTACTTGGAAAGATTTTCAGGCAAGAAATAATAACGAATTAGCCGCTGTTTTTGGTAATTTCATCAATCGTGTAGTGGTTTTAACCAATAAATATTACAACGGTGTTGTGCCATCACCCAATGAATTTACCAATATTGATGAACAAACATTAGCCGAATTAAAAGCCTATCCTTCTGTGATTTCGAGCTCTATTGAACGTTACCGTTTCAGAGAAGCACAAGGCGAATTAATGAATGTAGCTCGATTGGGAAATAAATATCTTGCCGACGAAGAACCATGGAAAATGGTTAAATCTGACCCTGCACGAGTACAAACTCAAATGTATGTAGCGTTGCAAATTGCTTCTGCTTTGGCCATCCTATCTGAACCTTTCTTGCCTTTTACTTCCAAAAAATTAACCAATATGTTGAACATTAAAGTTAATCACTGGAATTTAGAATTTGATCATTGGAATTTAACCAAAGCGGGACACCAAATTGGCGAAGCCGAAATATTATTTGCTCAAATTGAAGATGCCGAAATACAAAAACAAATAGATAAACTAGAAGCTACTAAAAAAGCTAATGTTATGGATAACAAAGTAGTAGAGCCTCAAAAACCAACCGCCACCTTTGAAGATTTTTCAAAATTAGATTTGCGTGTAGGAACGATTATTGAAGCAGAGAAAATGCCAAAAGCCAACAAACTTTTAGTATTGAAAGTAGATACTGGAATAGATGTCCGTACAATCGTTTCGGGTATTGCAGAGTATTTTTCACCAGAAGAAGTGATTGGTAAACGCGTTACAGTTTTAGTAAATTTAGCTCCAAGAGCATTGCGTGGAGTGGAAAGTCAAGGAATGATTTTAATGACCAATAATGCCGAAGGTAAATTAGTTTTTGTAAATCCTGATGCGGATGGAGTTTCTAATGGCACTTTAATTAGTTAAAGTAATTTTGTAATGGCGCTAAAAATAATCGCTTTTGATGCTGATGACACTTTGTTTGTCAACGAACCCTATTTTCAAGAAACCGAACAAAAGTTCTGTGACTTAATGAGTGATTATTTGTCTCACCAAGGTTTATCACAAGAATTATTTAAAACCGAAATCGCCAATTTAGATTTATATGGCTATGGTATCAAAGGGTATATCCTTTCGATGATAGAAGCAGCTTTAAAAATTTCCAACAACACTTTATCATTAGAAGTTATTGAAAAAATTATTGAATTGGGAAAAGAATTATTGCAAAAACCCATTGAGCTTTTGGAAGGCGTTGAGTATACTCTAAAAGCGCTGCACGGAAAATACAAATTAATTGTTGCAACAAAAGGCGATTTGAAAGACCAACAGCGCAAATTACACGACTCTGGGCTTGGAAATTATTTTCATCATATTGAAGTGATGGCTGATAAACAAGAGATTAATTATGAAAAATTATTAAAGCGTTTAGAAATCAATGCTAATGAATTTTTTATGATTGGCAATTCTTTAAAATCGGATGTTTTACCAGTATTAAATATTGGCGGTCACGCGGTTCATGTTCCGTTTCACACTACCTGGGAACACGAAAAAATAAGTCATAAAGTAGAACATCCTAATTTCAAAACCTTAGAGAAAATATCGGATGTTTTAGAAATTTTACTATAAAATAAAAAGCGGCTAAGAAAAACTTAGCCGCTTTTAGTTATATTTAATTATACTTTATAAAGCATTCAAAACAGCAATAATCTCATCGCCATATTTTTCGGCTTTAGCTCTTCCAAATCCAAAAACATTTTCTAAATCTTCAATAGATTGAGGATTGGCTTTTGCAATTGCAATCAAATGGGAATTATGGCATATTCTGAAGGCAGACAAATTCAATTTATCAGCTAAGTCATTTCTCCAAAGACGCAAAGCTTTAAAAACTTTCAGTTCATCGGGTGATAAATCTTCTTCGTTAAATTTATTTTCAGATTTAACTTTAGATACTTTTTTCTGTTTAAAGAAAACTACTGCTGACCAGTAATCAACTGATCCTGTTGTAACAAAATTTGTTGATGTTAATTTAACCTCAACACTATCCAAGAACTCATTCATCTTTTGTTGGTCATTTTGACAATATTCTTTGGATAAACGAACATTAAATATTTTGATATTCATAACTTCAATATTTTAATTTTTATTTACCTAACAAAAGAATGTCATTCGCAACCACTTCCGTGATATAGCGTTTGTTGCCGTCTTTATCATCATAACTTCTATGAGTTAGTTTGCCTTCAATGCAAATTTCTTTGCCTTTGGTTACATATTTTTCAATAATGTCAGCAACTTTACCCCAGGCAGTTACTCTGTGCCATTCGGTTTGTTCTACTTTGTCTCCTTTGTCATTGATATAATAATCATTAGTAGCGATAGTGATGTTTGCTACTTTTTTTCCTTCACCTAAAGTTTTTACTTCTGGTTCGTTACCTACGTTTCCAATTAATTGTACTTTGTTTTTCATTGCATTCATGGCGTTTAAATTTAAATGTTATTTTTATTTTTTGTTGTCGGTTTCTCATTTCCGACGATGCAAAGTTGTGACGACTTGCAAAATTTATTCGGTAGTTATTCATTTACTTTCGGTTGTAACTATTTGTAAGCGTTTGTAAACGGAAAATTTTATTTATATTTGTTTGATTTTAAAAGATTTATCTATGCAAAAAGTTTGTTTAGAATGCAACGAAAAAATTGTTGGTCGCGAGGACAAAAAGTTCTGCAGCGATGGTTGTCGCAATGCTTTTAATAACAAAATCAACAAAGACAGCACTAATTATATGCGCAATGTGAATAACAAATTGCGCAAAAATTATCGAATACTTACTGAGTTGAATGTAGAAGGAAAATCAAAAACAACAAAAACTAAACTGCTAAGCAAAGGGTTTGATTTTGAATTTTTCACTAGCATTTTAAATACAAATACAGGCAATACCTATCATTTTGTTTACGATCAAGGCTATCGTTTATTAGAAAACGATTTTTATATGTTGGTCAAAAAAGAACAGTAACTTTATGGTGATGAAAAACATTAGCATTTTAGGTTGTGGCTGGTTAGGATTGCCATTGGCAAAATCGTTGCTAGAAAAAGGATTTTCAGTAAAAGGTTCAACCACTTCAGCGGAAAAAATTAATCTTTTAGAGAATCATGGAATTCAAGTTTTTCAAATTTCTTTGTCAGAAGAAAAAATAATAGGTGAAATAAAATTATTTCTAGAAAATTCTGAAATCTTAATAATAGATATTCCTCCAAAGTTAAGAGGAAATTCAAAAGAGAACTTTGTTGCCAAAATTCATAATCTAATTCCCTTTATTGAAAATGCAACTATAGAAAAAGTACTGTTTGTGAGTTCTACTTCGGTGTATGCCGATGACAATTCAACTGTTAATGAAACCACAAAGCCACAACCGGATACAGAAAGCGGCAAGCAATTGCTAGAAACAGAAATGATTTTGCAAAACAATAAAAATTTTAATACTACAGTGGTTCGTTTTGGCGGATTAATAGGCGAAAACCGTCATCCTATTCATTTTTTGACAGGAAGGCAACATGTAGAAAATCCTTATGCGTCAATTAATCTAATTCATCAAACGGATTGTATTGGTATTTTAGAAAGTATTATTGATAAAGACTGTTTTGGACAAATTTTCAATGCAGTTGCACCATTTCATCCAAGTAGAAAAGACTATTATACTCAAAAAGCAACAGAATTCGGATTAGCAATCCCCGAATTTGATACTAACATACCAAGTGTTGGAAAATCTATTAATTCTATAAAAGTAGATAGTTTGTTAAACTATACTTTTCGACAACCCTATCTATAAAATATAATTACATTATTGGGGCAGGTTTGATTGATTAATCTTATTATTCCTTTTGTAATTCTTAAAACTACTTAAGTTAATGTTAGCGTAATTGGTGCGTTCAAAAGCATAAAAAAACCTCAAGCTTAACTCGAGGTTTTCTATTTATTACCAAATTTTAACTTGCTTATCAGGACTCAAATACATCCCGTCGCCAGGTTTTATGCTAAATGCTTGTTGGAATGTCTCTAAGTTTAACAAAGGAACATATGCACGATATTGTGCTGGAGAATGTGGATCAGTTTTCACCTGATTTTTCAAAGCTTCGTCTCTAATTTTTCCTCTCCAAATGGTTGCCCAAGAAATAAATAAACGTTGCTCTGGAGTGTATCCATCTATTAATCCTGGATTCCCATTTTCTTTTAAATACAATTGTAAACCATCATATGCTGCATTAATACCTCCTAAATCACCAATATTTTCGCCTAAAGTGAATTTACCATCAATATGTGTTTCCGGTAAAGGTTCAATAGCTGAATATTGATCGGCCAATGCAGTTCCTAAAACTGTGAATTGTTTCAAATCATTTTCTGTCCACCAATCAACTAAATTACCTTCGGCATTATAACGAGAGCCTTCATCATCAAAACCATGTGATATTTCATGACCAATAACAGCTCCAATTCCGCCATAATTAATAGCTTCGTCAGCTTTATAATCATAGAATGGCGGCTGTAAAATAGCGGCCGGAAAAACAATTTCATTATAGGAAGGATTGTAATAAGCATTTACGGTTTGTGGTGACATGCCCCATTCAGTTTTATCAACTGGCTTTCCTAGTTTTTCTAGATCTTTTTTCCAATTCCAAAGCGATACATTTTTTAAATTATCAAAATAACTTCCGCCTGCCTCAGGACTTTTCACTACTAATGCGGCATAGTCTTCCCATTTGTCAGGATAACCAATTTTTATCGTTAGTTTATCTAATTTTTCAATGGCTTTCTTTTTAGTTTCAACTGACATCCAAGCCAAGTTATTGATTCTTATTTTGTAGGCACGAATTAAATTTTGAATCATTTTAGCGGCCTTGTCTTTGGCTTCCGCTGGAAACATTTTTTCTACATACAACTTCCCTAAAGCTTCACCAACTGTACCATTTACAACTTGCAAAGCTTTTTCATGACGAGGTCTTTGTTTCAAAGCGCCAGTTAATGTTTTGCCATAAAACTCAAAATTAGCGGCTTCTATATCTGTTGATAATTGACTGGCTGATCCTCTTAACAACATCCATCGCATATAAGCTTTCCAATCTTCTACTTTATTTTCTGTGAAAACTGTTTGTAACGCTTTAATATATCGAGGTTGTGAGACAATAATAGTATCCAATTTTGAAAAACCAACTCCATTTAAATAAGTATTCCAATCAATTAATGGTAACATTTTTTGTAAATCGGAAATAGCAGTTGGGTTATATTGTTTACGGGCATCTCTTCTTTCTACTCTGTCCAATCTTGGTTTTGACATTTGAATTTCTAGAGCTAAAATTTTATTGGCATCTAGTTTAGCTTGTTGAGGTTTTTCTCCTAAGAATTGAAGCATTTTTGCAACATGAAGCGCATATTTTTCACGCTTTTCTTTTGAGTCTTTATCATCAGAAACATAATAATCTCTATCTGGTAATCCTAAACCTCCTGGCCCAAGACTTACTACATTTCTATTGCTATCTTTCTCATCAGCTCCAATCCCGACACCCAAGAAACCAACGCCTCCTCCAACAGCTTCTTCTTCCATCATTAATTTTTGTAAATCTTTGATGTTTTTTACAGCATCTATTTTTGCTAAATAGGGTTTTAAAGGCGTAATGCCTTGTTTGTTTCTAGCCACAGTATCCATGGCAGATTTATATATGATGATGGCTTTTCCTTGGTCTGTACTCGAAAGATATTTTGGGTTTTTTGCTGCATCTTTTAAAATGGCCAAAGCATCTTTGTCTGTATTTTGACGTAATTCATCAAAGCTTCCCCAACGGGTTTTGTCTGCGGGAATTTCGGTATTTTTTAACCAAGTTCCATTTACAAATTTAAAGAAATCTTGCGTTGGGCTTATCGTTTTATCCATAAAAGCGATATTTATTCCAGGTGTTTTTTGTTGTGAATTCATGCTATAAACTACAGTAAACACAAGAACTGTTAACAAGGTTTTTGAGATTGTAATTATCTTCATTACTATTTAATTAATTGTTAATTGTTACAAATTTATAGATAATAACGATTAAAATATTTTTTTAACAAAATTATATGTCTTTAGGTACTTCTAAAAGTAAAAATAATAAAACGCTTTTGTATTTTTGTCAAAAAAAATAATGCTTGATTTTATAAAGAAATACAAAATATTAATTGGAACTTTTTTGATTTTTTCAATTAGTACCATTATACTATTTTATAATGTGCTGAAGCCAAATAAGACTTTACCGATTTATAATCCTGCTGATGTAAATCCCGAATTGGTAGACTCTACCATACAATATATTGCCCGAGAACATAAAATTGGGAACTTTTCATTCCTAAACCAAAACGGAAAAGTTATAACACAAAAAGACTACGAAGGCAAAATTTATGTTGCCGATTTTTTCTTTACTACTTGTGGCTCTATTTGTCCTATTATGACAACAAATATGGTTGATGTTCAAAAAGCTTTTTTGCATAACCCAAAAGTAATGTTGCTTTCCCATAGTGTTACACCAGACATTGATAGCGTTTCGGTTTTAAAAAAATATGCTTTAGAAAAAGGAGTTCTTGATTCAAAATGGAATTTGGTCACAGGCGATAAAAAAGAAATTTATAGTATGGCTAGAAAGTCTTATTTAGCTGTTAAACTTGGAAAACCTTCTGAACTGTATGACTTGGTTCATACCGAAAATTTTGTGCTTATTGATACTCAAAAACATATTAGAGGTTTTTATGATGGCACTAAAAAAGAAGAAATAAAAAGGCTTATTGACGATATCAATTGGCTTGTTGAAAACGATAAAAATTAGTTCTACTGATATTTATCATCTTACTTTATTTTTTTATCAATACTTTTGTAATCTTAATTCAATCTAAATAAGTATTGAAAACTACTGTTGATTTATTAAAAATTGGCGATAAAGCCATCATTACTTATGTTGATTTGGATAAAATTCCTCTAAAACTTCTAGAAATGGGATGTTTTCCAAATAATGAATTGGAAATTATTCAAATTGCTCCGTTTGGCGATCCTATTTATATAAATGTAAACAATGGTTCTCATTTAGCTATTAGAAAAGAAACCGCTCATGAAATTGAAGTTGAAATCGATGAGAAATAATTTGTCATGAGTATTCAAAATATTACAGTTGCTTTAATTGGAAATCCCAATACCGGAAAAACTTCGGTGTTCAATCAATTAACTGGATTGAAACAACAAGTCGGCAATTATCCTGGAATCACTGTCGAAAAAAAATTAGGGTTTTGCAAACTAACTAATAGTATAAAAGCTAATATTCTTGATTTGCCTGGAACCTATAGTTTAAACGCAAGTTCTATTGATGAAAATTTAGTGATTGAATTATTGCTCAATAAAAACGATAAACTTTTTCCAGATGTAGCAGTTGTTATATCAGATGTAGAAAATTTAAAACGAAATCTTTTACTTTTTACGCAAATTAAAGATTTAGAAATCCCAACTATTCTTGTCATTAATATGGCTGACAGGATGGAGCCAAAGGGGATTTCGCTCAACATTACCCATCTTGAAGAACAATTAAAAACCAAAATTGTTTTGGTTAGTACACGAAAGGGATATGGAATTGAAGACTTGAAAAATCTAATTGTCAATTATAAATCGTTACCTACGGAACCCTGTCTGAATGCGTCTAGCATTGATGAAGAATATTTCAATAAACTCCGAAAAACATTTCCAAATCAGTTGTTGTACAAACTTTGGTTAGTGATTACACAAGATGTGAATTTTTTGAATTTAGAACGAAATGAAATCCGAAGTTCTTTTACAAAATCGCATTCCGATTTAAAACGTTTGCAACAAAAGGAAACCATAAAACGATACCAATTTATCAATGATACTTT
>CALPPS020000044.1 GCA_943325515.2 Flavobacterium psychrophilum | reverse complement strand
GTAATTACTATATCGTTATTGGAATCAGGAACTAGTCCGCAAGACCAATTTGAAGCAACGTTCCATGCCGAGCTTGTAGCACCTAACCAGGAATTAGTTGCACTTACTAGTATTGTTCCTGTTGCACTAACACCTCCACAACCTAATAATGGTATACTATAACCAAAGGTTCCTGCTTCTGTTGGTATACCACTTATAGTTATCGTGTCATTTGCCCATACTGCGGTTACTCCATCTGGTAAACCTATAGGAGTTCCGATTTCTGTTGCTCCTGTTGTGGTATGGGTTATTGGTGGTAAAACAGTATTGATACATAACGTTGGCGCAATCGAGGCAGCAGATACGGTATTGTCTGGGGTTACTAAGATGGTGCCGGAAGCAGTCACCGTTTCACATCCTCCTGTTAATGTAGCTGTGTAGTTAAAACTGCCGCTTTCAGTTGGTGTACCCGAAATAGTAATGGCATTATTCTCCCATGAACCGGTTACTTCTGCTGGTAATCCTGTGAAGCTAGCTCCTGTTGCAACTGTAGTTGCATAAGTGATAGTTGTTATTGCTGTATTGATACATTTAGTTTGTGCATTTGTACCTACTGCTGAACTTAAACTTACGGTATTATTTGCCTTAACTGTTATGGTTCCTGTGGCATATATACTTCCACATCCTCCTGTTAATAGTATGCTGTAGTTGAATGTTCCACTTACTGTTGGCGTTCCACTGATGGTTATTTCATCACTTGACCATACTGCGGATACCCCTGCTGGTAATCCATTAGCACCCGAAACACCATCACTAGAAATTCCGTTTGCACCTGTAGTGGTATGCGTGATGGCAGTTAAAGAAGTGTTGATACACAAGGTTGGTTCGCTAGATGCTGCTCCTGCTATATTTGCTGGAATTGGGATAACTGAAATGGTTACTATACTACTATATTCTGAGGAACATACTCCACTTTGTACCAAAGCTCTGAAGTATGTTGTTGCCGTTAAGCTTCCTATATTGGCTCCTGTTAAAGTTGCATTTGTAATTGCTATATCTGTTGGATTAGTAAATGCCTCATCATCAGATTTTTGCCATTTTATAACAGCGCCTACTTTTCCAGACAAAATTAAGTTTGCTGGTTGGGTGCCATAACAAATAGTTTGGCTAGAAGAAAGTGTACCTCCAACAGTTGTTGGAGACACAGTAATTGTTACAGCTGGGGTAAAAGCAAAACAAGAACCACTTATAACCTGAGCTCTACTATAGATTGTTGTTGTTAAAGTTCCAATAGTACTTCCTGACAAAGTAGAGGACGAAGTCAGAATGTCCGTTGGGTTAGAAAAATTGGCATTGTTTGATAATTGCCATTTTGCAATTGTTGCAGTATTGGTATATCCACTTACAGTTAAATCGTTAGGTTGGGAACCGGTACAAAGTATTTGATCACTTGAAATTGTTCCTGCATCTGGAGTTGTGTTTACTGTAATTGTTACATAATTACTGTTTACTGTACTACAAAGGGTGTTTTTTACTACTGCTCTAATATAACTAGTAGTATTCAATACTCCTATTTCAGTTCCAGTAAGTGCTGTAGTTGTGTTATTAATATTGGTAGGATTAGTAAAAGCAGTATCTGACGCTATTTGCCATGTTTGTACCTGTCCAACTATATGGCCTGACATGGATAAACCAGAAGGTGTTGAACCCGAACAAATAGTTTGATTTGAAGAAACAGTGCCTGCAACCGAAAGAGAACTTACAAATACCGTTGCTGTAGTGCTATTCGTTGGCAAACAACTTTCATATTGTACTACTGCTCTAAAATAAGTTGTTACTGATAAGTTTCCAATGTCTGCTCCTGTTAGGGTTGTTGAGGTAATGGCAATATCTTCTACGCTATTAGTAAATACTGCATTAGTAGCTTTTTGCCATTTAACAACTGAACCTGCTTGTCCCGACAAGGTCAAAGTTGTTGGTTGAGAACCTGAACATATCGTTTGACTTGCAGCTGATACCGTACCTGAAGAATAACTAGAGGCAGATGCAATATCAATTGAGGTCGATGAACTAGTTACAGAAGCACAAACTCCACTAGTTACTACCACCCGGTAATATCGAGTGCTCGATAAGTTAGTTACGGTATAACTTGCTGATGTGGCTCCTCCAATAGTAGAAAAATCAATATTGTCAGTTGATGATTGCCATTGAATAGAACCAGTATAACTTGTCAAACTTAAAGTAGTTTCATTGGTAGTAGAACAATACCATTTTCCTCCCAAAATACTTCCTACAGCACTAGTTGGATTGATGACTACAGTAGCAACTGTTGTGGTTGTTGCACTACAGGCTCCATTGGTAACAGTGGCTCTAAAATAGGTTGTAGTAGTCAAAAGTGAAGTACTATAACTGGCCGATGTAGCACCGCTTATTGGAGAAAAGTTTACGTTATCTGTAGAAGAGTTCCATTGAATGGTTCCAACATTGTCATTCAAGGTTAAAGTAACCGTGGAACCTTGACAAAAAGTGCCTGCTCCAGTTATGGTGCCTGCTACTGAATTAGGAGATACCGATACAGTAACTTGATTTGAAGTAACACTAGTAGTACTACAACCACCAATACTTACAATAGCTTGGTAATAGGTGGTTTGAGTTAAATTAGGCGTTTGATAAGAAGCGCTTGTGGCTCCTGGAATTGTAGTGAAGGAACTACTATCTGTTTTCGATTGCCAGACGATGTTCCCTGAACTACTACTTAATTGCAATGTCGTATTTGAACCTGTACAAACCGTGGAAGCATTTGAAGAAAGCGTTCCTGCAACAGGTAAAGCATAAATAAAAATAGTCGTTGCGCTACTTGTAGCTGAAGAACAAATACCGTTTGTAACTACTGCTCTAAAATAAGTTGTAGCAGATAAACCACTAGCCGTGTACTTATCACTAGTAGCTCCAGAGATGTCTGTGAAATTACTATTATCGGTAGAAGATTGCCACTGAATAGTTCCAGTGTAACCCGAAAGTGTAAGTTCAGTACTATTGCTATTAGCACAAACGGTTACTCCACCTCCTGTGATGTTGCCTGCTGCTGAAGGCGGTGTTACTGTAACAGCAACCGAACCTGAAAAGGCCGCACTACAAACACCATTAGTAACTTTAACCCTATAATAAGTGCTGCTAGTAAGGTTAGTAACTGATAAACTAGCACCTGTTTGTCCTGTAATATCATTAAAAGTGGCATTGTCTGATGAGGACTGCCATACTATAGAACCTGTGTTTCCAGACGTGGATAATGAAGCACCAGAACCTGAACAAATGGTAGTAGCACTTGTAACGGTAACCGTACCCGCTACTGAAACTGGAGTAACTGTAATACTTACTGACGAAGTAGTAGCCGAGCTACAAGCACCATTAGTGACTACCACTCTATAATAAGTTGTAACACTTATATTGCTTGCCGTATAATTGCTAGAAGTGGCACTACTGATGTCAGTAAAGTTAGTGTTGTCTGTAGACGATTGCCATTGAAAAGTGGTACCTCTATGATCCGAAAGTGTTAATAAGGTACTATTTGTACCCGAACAAACAATGCCTCCACCACCACTGATGCTTCCTGCTGCTGACGATGCATCCACTGTTATAGATTTGGTGACGCCTGTAGTAACGGCATCTGTAGTGACTCTAACATTAGTATCAGAGTTGGTATTGGTTCCCGAAGATACTTGACAATTGCCCCCTACATCTTTTCTACGCACCCAGTAGGTAGTGGCGCTTGTTGGGTTAACGGTGATTGTATTGGCAGAACCTGATATACTATTAGAACCTACAGTGCTACCAGTACCCCATTCAAATTGACCAAAAGTCCCTGTGGTACCACCTGTGGCGGTTAGCGTTATACTGCTCCCGCTACAAACAGATGCATTGCTGCTGATGGCAGTAGGAGCGGTAGAATAATTAGTACATGAGGTGTAGGAAAAAGATAAGTTCTGACCTCCTGTACTCTGAATATAGTCCAAAACTAAATTAGTAGATCCACTTAAAAATACAGAATAGGTATTAATTGATGTAATATTATTCCAAGTAAATCTATTGATAAGCCAAGTTGTACCGCCATCTACACTAAAACGAGCACCATCATCTGCATTAATGGTGAAGGTGTAATAACCTGGTGTAAAATTCTTATTCATTTTGAAACGAATCATATATTGATTATTAAAATAGCCACTAGTGGTATTGTGACTCGATTGTAGCCATAGACCTGAGGGAGTCGTACATGCCTGTTGACCAGTTATTGAAATCTGATCGCTAGCGGTTGTTAAATAGCCGGAATATTTTTTTGTTAGGCCATCATCAAACGAAACTGGGCTAACCGCTGGAAAACCATATACATACCCAATCCATTTGTCACTACCATAGTCTGTGGTGTTGCCACCAGCAGGCATAACGGGGGTAGTAGTATTTATAGTAACTGTTGCCGTTAGGGCTGCTGTATAAGAATTACAAGAAGCGTCGTATCTTCTAATCCAATAGGTTGTGTTAGCAGATGGAGCTAAAGTAAGTGAACTTCCAAATGTTGTAGAAGTAAAACTATTAGTGCCAACTGTATCACCAGTACCCCATTGAAAAACTGTTCCAGTAGGATTTCCACCACTAACACATATAGTAGTATTTGTACCTACTTGCATGTTCAAATTACCAAAAATATTAGTAGGTGCTGTATAATTTGATACACCACCAGTACAATAGTTAAAAGAAAAACCACCTAATACATCACCATTAAAAATGTATTCTAGTATTAAATTATAAGTTCCACCATTTAGAGTTAAAGTTGCAGATGTCGTTAAAATTAAATTCCTAGCATTGGCACGATCAAAATTACTAATTAACCACGTGGTACCATTATCATAGCTGAACCGATAGCTACCTCTGGATCCAACCGTAAAAGTATAAGTACCACTAGCAAATGTTTTAGTCAAACGCATTCGAACCGCTAGATTTTTACCGTTATAGGCGTTAGTAGAATAGGCACTATTATTTCCACCACAAAGTGTAGATGAATTAACATTAATGGCCGCATTAGAAAAAGTTTCAGTTTGCGTATAATACCCTTGGTAAGTAGTTGTAAACGCATCAGAGGGGTTACTTCCACCAGCATTAGGACCATATACATAAGCGTTCCAAGTAGTAGTACCATAAATAGTTGGATCGCCCTGAGGGGTACACACTGATAGTGTGGATGCAGTACTATTTGCAGTACAAGTCCCCAATGTTGAAACCACTCTATAATAAGTGGTAGCAGTAATTATAGGTGTAGTATAACTGGCTGTTGTGGCTCCAGAACCACCAGTAACATTTGAAAATCCTGTAGTGGCACTAGTGGTTGAGGACTGCCACTGCAAGGTTCCTGTGGTGCCCGTGGTTGTTAATGTGCGTGTTTCTAATCCTGCCGCTACAGTAGCGCCTCCGCCCGGAGTGGCAATAGTACCAGCATTTGCTGCAGTAGCCATTGACATAAATACCGCTGTAGAAGTAGCTGAGGCACAACTACCATTGGTAACCACTGCTCTATAATAGGTAGCAACTGTTATATTATTTACTACATAGGTAGCAGCTGTTTCACTTGGACTAAAATTGCTATAAGAGGAACCGTTGGTTGAAAACTGCCACTGAATGCTTCCTGAGTAATTATTTAACGTTAAAGTTGTATTGTTTGCTCCTGAACAAACAGCTATATTCCCGCCTGTTATACTTCCTGCAACAGATATAGAATTGAGGATAGAAGCAGTGCTACTTGTGGTAGCACAACCTGAGTTGCTCACCACTGCTCTATAATAAGTAGTTGCAGATACGCTAGTCGCAGTATAAGTTGCATTGGTTTCACCAGAAATAGCAGTAAAAGTGCTATTATCTGGTGAATTTTGCCACTGAATATTTCCTGTATAACCACTAAGCCTGAAAGTAGTGCTGTTAGTACCACTACAAATGGTAGTACTTGTATTCAAAGTTCCATCTATAACAACAGTCCCTCCTACTGGATTGGCAACTACCGTTATAGTAGTAGTATTACTAGCTGCAGAGACACACGAACCGTTGATAGTATAGGTTAGTACTCTATAATAGGTAGTACTAGTTAAGTTGGGTGTAGTATAACTAGCTGATGTTGCTCCAGAACCTCCTATAACATTTGAAAATCCAGTGGTTGTACTAGTGGTTGATGATTGCCATTGCACTGTTGTTCCAACAGAGGTGGTAACACTCAGTGTTGCACTAGTTCCTGAACAAATACTCGCGGTGGTAGTAGAAGTCGTTCCTGCTGTTGGGGTTGGAACATAAGTGATGGTAAAGTTGCTCGAAGTAGCTGATAAACATGGGCTATTGGAAACAACTACTCTATAATAAGTAGTTGCCGTCAAACTATTAACATCTATGAATGTAGAAGTAGCACCAGAAATATCCGAGAAACTAGTCCCATTTAATGAAGATTGCCATTGTATGTTTCCGTTGCTATTATTGAGAGTAAGTCTGGAGGAATTACTTCCTTCACAAGCGGTGGTTGGTCCAGATATAGTTCCTGCTGCTGTTGGAGCAGTCACGGAAATTAAAACACTTGAAGTGGATACAGCACTACATGCACCGTTGCTTACACTCGCACGGTAATAGGTAGAAGTAGTAATATTGGTAGGGTTATAAGTACTACTATTAGCACCAGGGATATCTGTAAAACCACTACTAATAGAGAGAGAAGATTGCCACTGAATGTTTCCAGTAGAACTCGTTACGGATAACGAAGCATTTGATCCTGAACAAATAGTAGCAGTTCCAGAGGCAGTCCCTGCAACAGGTACAGCATCTACACTAATGGCTACCGACTCAGAAGTAACAGAGGAACAAAGTCCTTGAGTGGATATACGCACTCTATAAAAAGCGTTGGCCACTACATTGTTTATAAGTAAAGAACTATTAGTCGCTAAGGAAATATCTGAGTAAGTACCTCCAGAACTAGCAGCGCTTTGCCATTGAATATTTCCTGAATAGTTATTAGCAGTTAGTGTGGTGCTTTGATTATAACAGACCGAAGTAGCACCTGTGATAGAAGATGGTAAAACAGGTTGCGGATCGACCGTTACGGTTTTTTGAAAATCAGTGCTATATATAGAACATGGAGCGGCATCTTTAATACGCACCCAATAGACTGTAGTTGTAGTAGGCGAAACAGTAATAGAGTTGGAGGTTTCGCCAGCTATGATGTTAGAACCAGCTACTGTCCCAGTTCCCCATTCATAAACAGCACCAGAGAGTAATGTTGCTCCAGTAGCTGTAAGCGTGGTTGAAGTTCCAGCACAAATAGTGGTTGTGCCAGTAATACCTGTAACGGGCGATGATAGATTGTTACCACAAGCATCGTAAGAAAAGGTTACTTTTGAGGAGCCTGTTGATTCATAATATTCTAAAATTAAATCGACTTGTCCGCTAAAATAAAAAATAGAAGAAGCGGTTGTATAGGAAGTATTACTCCAATTATAAATATCAAAAGACACTCCCCCATCAACACTTAATCGGAATTTTTCGTCGGCCCCTGCGGTCAATTTATAATACCCTGCCGAAAATGTCTTAGACATTTTGTAGCGTACAGCAAAATAATCAGCATTTGATCCACAAATATTGGTAGCAGTCAAAGCTCCAGTTCCAATATCTTGCGTAAAAGTTTCGTTTTGGGTAAGGTATCCAGCATAAGGCGCACCAAAAACATTATCCATAGACGATGGCGCTGTGTTTTTACCATAGGTGTAAACATAGCCAATCCAAGAACTACTTCCATAAGAATAACCATCACCAGCAGGAGGAGCGTTTACAGTAATAGTTACAAAACTAGAATAAGCAACGGGTGATGAACCGTTTTGAACTGCAGCTCTTATATAAATAGTAGCGGTTAGACTTCCAACTAAACTTCCCAACAAAGTTGTTAATGAAGAGGAAGAAGAAATAGTTGTTGGAGCAGTAAATGAGGAATTAGTATCACGTTGCCAAAACAAAACAGTGCCTACATGACCTGCAAGCGTTAAGTCATTTGGTAGGGTATTATAACAAATAGTTTGGCTGCTAGAAACTGTTCCTCCAACACTAGAAATTGTAAATCCATAGCTATGAGAAACAAAAAAACATAAAGTAAATAAAAATGAAAAGCAAACTTTTAATTTCATAATTAATTTCAAAAATGATTCAAATGATTAAAATGATTCAAATGATTCAAATTCAATTCATTGTTTTTTTATAATAATTTGCAAAACTAAAAATAATAAAATAAATTTTTGTTAAATTTTCAATTAACTTATCAAAAAAGCAACATAAATAATTATCATTTGCAAATTTAAAGCATAAGATTTAATTTTTTTTTAATCTATATTAAAAAATAATAGGTAATTAAATTTATTTCAAGACTTAAATAGGGTCAAATCCTACTTAAATTTTGTAATTTAATTTATAAATAAAAGTTAGCATTTTGGGGAGCTTGATAAATAGGAAATTTATTAATGGCAGCTATTCGCATACCTTTACTTTACAACACTAGTTTAGTTCATTAGCTATACCATGGCACTTGCGTGTTCTTCACAAATAGTAGCACAAGTTCTACAATCTTTTGCACAAGCTTTACAGGTTTCATGATGTGCAGCATGTTTTTCACATTCGACTGCGCAGGCTTTGCAAATTTCGGCACACAAAGCATGTAATGCATTTACAAATTGTGAATCTCTGGCTTCAAAACGTGCACATAGAGCACAAATATCAGCACAGTCACGGCATAATAAAATACATGCTCTGTTGTCTCCGGCAACACAATCCGTGATACAATTTTCGCAAGTGGTTAAACACGCTAAGCAAGCGTCAATACAGTCTTTTAAATTTTTCATAGTGAAATAATTTATATTGTGAAGGTATTTTCACAATAATACAAAGTTTAAAAATTTTACCTCATTTGGCTTTCACAATTAATATTTAGAGTTATATAATACACAGATAATTTAGGCAGTAAATACATTATTATTTAGTGCTTCAGCAAAATTCGTCCTCTTTTTAATATCAGTATAAATAATTCATAATCGCCTAAAATGTTATTTACAACAGGTTTTACAATCATTATATACTACGGTTAATAGCATTGGTTCGTTATCTGCTTAGTAGTACTATAAACTATTAAAGCTTTGCTGAAATAGGATTTGTATACCAATTAAATCCTAATTTTGAATTCATTACCTTTGCTCCAAATTATAGAATTTCATGGGCACTTTCGAGCAGTTTAACCTCCCAAAATCATTACAAAAAGCCATTGACAACCTTGGTCTTACTACCCCAACACCGATACAGGAGAAATCTTTTTCGGTGATTATGTCGGGACGCGATATGATGGGGATTGCACAAACAGGAACGGGTAAAACCTTTGCCTACTTATTACCAATTCTAAAACAATGGAAGTTTGTCGCTACAGACACACCACGTGTAATGATACTAGTGCCAACCAGAGAACTAGTAGTACAAGTAGCTGCTGAGGTTGAAAAACTTACGGAATTCATGTCGGTGCGAACCTTAGGAGTTTATGGCGGTGTAAACATTAATACTCAAAAGAAAGCCGTTTATGAAGGGATAGATGTACTAGTAGGGACGCCTGGACGTGTAATGGACTTAGCACTGGATAATGTTATTCGGTTTGATAGTTTACAGAAACTGGTAATAGACGAATTTGACGAGATACTGAACCTTGGATTTCGAACCCAAGTAACTTCTATATTGACGATGCTTAAAAACAAACGTCAGAACATTCTTTTCTCAGCTACTATGACCGATGAAGTAGATGAAATGCTCGAAGAGTATTTTGATTTCCCTGAAGAAGTTTCTTTGGCACAAAGTGGAACACCTCTAAATCAAATAGAACAATTGGGCTATAAAGTACCTAACTTCTTGACGAAAGTAAACCTTATTCTTGACTTGCTTAAAGTAGAAGATTTTGAAAGAGTATTACTTTTTGTCAACAATAAAAAGACAGCAGATTTGCTAACGGATAAGATAGAAGAGTTCTATCCAGAACAATTTGGAACAATTCACTCTAACAAATCGCAAAACTATCGTTTGCAAACTATGGCCTCGTTTCAAGCAGGTGAAATCAGAGGGATAGTGACCACAGATGTTATGGCGAGAGGTTTAGATATTTCTGATATTTCACATGTAATCAATGTAGAGTTTTCTGAAATTCCAGAACAATACATTCACCGTATTGGAAGAACCGGTCGTGCAGACAAATCAGGGATTGCGATTAGTTTAATTAGTCCAAGAGAGGAAGATATAATGATTGAGGCAGAATTACTCATGGAAAAAGAGCTTACGTTTCTGCCACTACCAGCTACTGTTGAAGTGGCAATACGTTTGTTAGAATTTGAGAAAGACAAAAAACAACAGATGAAGTTCTTACTGAAAAAGCCAAAACTTGAAGGTGGTGCTTCGTTTCATGTAAAGATAGAAAAGAATAAGAAAGTGAACCTTGGCGGTCCATCGAAAACCAAGAAAAAAACTGGGACTTCTGTCAATAGAAACATCTTGAAAAATAGAGCAGCTAAGAGAAAGAAGAAATAATTTATAATTGATAATTGATAATTGACAATTGATTGCTATTTTTGACAAATCGAAGATTCACCGAATTCCTATAATAACTATACCTCAATAGGTAAACTTTTGATAAATGCAATTTAAACATCCAGAAATTCTATATTTCTTATTCTTATTGGTACTACCAATTTTGGTGCATTTATTTCAATTACGACGTTTTAAGAAAGAATATTTTACCAACGTACAATTCCTTAAAGAATTATCAATTCAAACCCGAAAGAGTTCAACCATCAAAAAATGGTTGTTACTTTTCACTCGTTTATTACTCCTATCCTTCCTGGTTTTTGCCTTTGCCCAACCTTTTTTCTCTGCTAAGGAAAGCAAAAAAACCTCAAATGAAATGTATATCATTTTGGACAATTCCTTTAGTATGCAAGCCAAAGGTAAGAAAGGAGAATTGCTTAAACGCGCAGTGCAGGACTTGCTAGAACACACACCTGATGCACAGAGCTTTTCTCTTATCACTATTTCCGATAACTACTGGAATACCGATATCAAAACTTTACAAAAGGATTTGCAAGACCTGAAATATAGCGCCACTCCCTTTAGATTAGATAATTTGATTGCTAAAGTGAATGCTAGGAAATCGGCTTTCAATAAGGACATTGTTGTTATAACTGATGCCGTAGGACTAAAAACCAATGAAAGCAAAAGTTTTAGAAAAGAAGACAATGTTTATTTTGTAATTCCGAAAGCGGAGCAAAAGAATAACATTGCGATTGATAGCGTTTTCATTCAACAAACCTTGGATAGTTTTTATGAAATTGGAGTGAAAATTTCTGCTAATGGAAAGGATTTCAAAGATATTCCGATAGCACTTTACAATAACAATAAACTAACAGCAAAGACACTCCTCAGCTTTGACATCAATTCTAAAACGGTAAACTTTACTATTCCTAAGGAAAATTTTCACGGCTATGTTACTGTGAACGATAAAGGATTAGCTTATGATAATATGTATTTCTTTACCATATCTAAACCCAATAAAACGAATATTATCAACATAGGCAGTACAGACAAAAGTAACTTCTTAGCTAAGATATATACTAGTGATGAGTTTGCCTATAATAACTTTACTATAACCAACTTGGATTATAACTTAATTGAAAAACAAGATGCAATAGTCTTGAATGAACTGGCAGACATTCCACAGGCGTTACAAACTACATTAAAGTCCTTTGTTTCCAAAGGAGGTAACATGATTATTATTCCAGGACAAGATACTAATGTCACCAAAATGAATGAATTTTTGGCTAATTTTGGCACTATTCAATTAAAAGCAATTACAACGGGAGATAAAAAAGTAACTAAAATTAATTTTAATCATCCACTCTTCAATACCGTTTTTGAAAAGAAAATAGATAACTTTCAATATCCATCAACTAAGAATTCTTTTGGCATCAATAGCTCCTCGCCTACCATATTGAGTTATGAAGACCAAAGTACTTTTTTGACTTCAATAGCAAATCCGTTGTCCTCAGTTTATCTTTTTGCAGCACCTGTCAATAAAACTAATAGTAATTTCCAAAATTCGCCTTTAATTGTGCCAACCTTTTACAAAATGGCACAAAATTCTCAAAAGACAGGTGTTAATGCAATAGTGATTGGCGAAAACCAACCTTTTGTTGTGGATGCTTTATTATCAAAAGATGAAATCCTAACTGTAAAAAACAAAACAGAAAGTTTTATTCCAGTACAACAGTTGTTAAATACCAAAGTGAAAATGACATTTAATGATAACCCAACTGAAGCTGGAAATTTTGGTATCTTTAACGGAGCTAATTTAGTGCATAACATAAGTTTTAATTATTCTAGAACCGAAAGTAATATTGGATTAGTTAATAAGGAGATAACTGCTAATTTCAAAGAAATTGACGATATAGAAACGGTTTTTAATACTATTCAAACCGATAGAACCGATACACAAATCTGGAAATGGTTTGTGATGTTAACATTTCTCTTTATACTACTAGAGCTACTCATTCTAAAATTTGTAAAATGAATGTAATCATTAGACAAGCCACAATTATAGACCCACAAAGTCTTTATCATCTGCAAACAGTTGATATTAAAATAACCAATGGAGTTATTGAGGCAATTGATAAATCAATCACAAACAACACAACACACCAAGAGTTTCGAAAGGATGGCTTACATGTGTCACAAGGTTGGTTTGATACTAGTGTTTCTCTAGGTGAACCAGGATTTGAAGATAGAGAAACCATAGCAAATGGATTGGAAGTTGCTGCCAAAAGCGGATTTACAGGCATTGCATTACAACCCAACTCCTATCCTATTATCGATAATCAATCGCAAATACATTTTGTAAAACAAAAAGCTGCTAACTCTGCAACAGATTTATATCCTATTGGCGCACTAACTAAAGGAAGTGAAGGAATAGATTTAGCCGAACTATTTGACATGAAAAATGCTGGTGCTGTTGCTTTTGGTGATTATGGTAAAAGTATGGCAAATGCTAATTTGTTAAAGATTGGGCTACAATATGCACAAGATTTTGATGGATTAGTCTTAGCTTTTTGCCAAGATGAAAATATTAAAGGAAATGGTGTAGCCAATGAAAGTATTGTTTCTACTAGATTAGGATTGAAAGGTATACCTAATTTAGCCGAAGAACTTTTAGTAGCACGTAATCTATTCTTATTGGAATATACTGGAGGCAAAATGCATATACCTACTATATCTACAGCCAAATCGGTTGCTTTGATAAGAGAAGCAAAAGTTAAAGGTTTGCAAGTAACATGTAGTGTTGCAGTACATCATTTAGTGATGACTGATGAAAAACTAGACGGTTTTGATACACGTTATAAGATTTCTCCTCCTCTAAGAACCGAAACAGATAGAAAAGCTTTGCTGGAAGGAGTTTTAGACAATACCATTGATTGCATTACTAGTGATCATAATCCGATTGACATTGAACATAAAAAGATGGAGTTTGATTTGGCAAAGACTGGGACAATAGGATTAGAAAGTACTTTTGGAGCGTTGTTAACTGTCTTGCCATTGGATAAAATTATAGGAAAATTAACTTCAGGTAAAATTATTTTCACTACTGAAAATGAAAGCATTAAAGAAAGCAACAAAGCAAATATAACTTTATTTTCTACTGAAGACAATTGGACTTTTACTAAAGATAATATACTTTCAAAATCGAAGAATTCAGCTTTCCTAGGACAACCTATGAAAGGAAAAGTGATTGGAATATATAGTAATGGAAAATTAATTATTAATGGATAAACAAACTATAAGCGAGGGTAAATCAATAGCTATTACTAGTTATATTTTAATAATAGGAGTTTTGATTGCAATTTCGATGAATTCAGAAAATAAAAATAAATTTGCATCATTCCACATTAGACAAGGTATAGGGCTAACAATAACTTTCATTTTATTAGGTGTTTCTATTAGCTTTTTTGAGAGTATTTATTTGGCATCATCAATGTGGATTTTTATTTTAGTACTTTCAATGTACGGTTTATTTACTGCCGCTATAGGAAAAACTACACCTATTCCTTTATTAGGTCATTTTTTCCAAAAAACGTTTAAAAGTTTATAATGGATTTATCGTTACATCATCTCGTTAGAGAACCGAAAATAAAGAAAGACAAAAACCCTTTACTCCTATTGCTGCATGGCTACGGTAGTAATGAAGAAGATTTGTTTTCATTTGCTACTGAACTACCGGACGAATATTATGTTATTTCTGCTCGCGCACCCTTCGATATGATGCACGGTTGTTATGCTTGGTATGCCATAAATTTTGATGCCGATGAAAATAAGTTTTCAGACATTAGTCAAGCTAGAAATTCAAGAGATATTACAGCAAACTTTATAGATGAGTTGGTTTCTAATTATGCTATTGACCCTTATAATGTTACACTAATTGGTTTTAGTCAAGGAAGTATTTTGAGTTATGCCGTAGCTTTGTCATATCCAGAAAAAGTACAACGAGTAGTTGCTATGAGTGGCTATCTAAACACTGAAATTGCTGTTGATGATTATAAAGAAAATGATTTAAGCTCTCTAAAAATCTTTGCTTCTCATGGCAGTGTAGACCAAGTTATTCCTGTAGAATGGTCTCGTAAATCAATTCCTGTTTTTGAAAGTTTGGGTATCAAAGTTGTATATAAAGAATATCCTGTAGGACATGGTGTGGCACCACAGAATTTCTTTGATTTTAAAAATTGGTTAGAATTATAAAACAAGAAAGTTCTTTAAATAAACCTGTCAAAAAAGGTAGACACTATTTAGGATATTATTTGGAAAAAATAAATACTAAAAGCAAAAACTATAAGGTTCTTTTAATTAAAATTTATAAAATTATTAATTCAATTCTTCAGGGTATAAATAAGTACTTACTACTTCAAAAGAAATGGTTTGGTCATCGTTTACAAAATACTTAAGCATCACTTCTCCCCATAGTTTACCATTACTATAGTCTGCAATTATCCATCGATGGTTGAGCAATTTTATCTTATTGATAATGAATTTTTGTTCACCCATTTTTACTTGATCAGTATATTTATTGCCTTCTACATCGTCGTTGAAAGTCAATAATGCTTGTTTTACTTTTTCATCAAAAGCTTTTAAATCATTTTGATTTAAATAGTTTTGAGCTCTATCATTATTTTCTAAAGAGAAATAATCTGCATCGTACAATTTGTTTGACAAATTTGTGATACTATCCTTCATCTTTTTATTTGATTCGGCCAATGGTTTTAATTCTCCTGCTTCTTTAGCAGTGAAATATTTATAGGTATAAATATTCATTAGAAGAGCAATAATAAACAGGTAAAGAAATAATGATTTTTTCATTTTTAAATTATAATTTTCAAATTATCATAGGCCAAAAAAACATTCTCTGGCAACTTTTTTTGTACTTCTTCATGAAAACCTAATAGATGACTAATATGCGTTAAATAGGCAACTTCTGGTTTTACCAAATGTATAAAATCTAATGCTTCTTGCAAACTAAAATGAGAATGGTGTTGTTCTTCCCGCAAAGCATTCACTACCAATATCTTCACGTATTTTAACTTTTCTAATTCAGTAACTTCTATTGATTTTACATCTGTTAAATATGCAAAATTCTGAATTCTATAACCGAAAACTTGTAGGTTTCCATGATTAGCGTTGATTGGGATAATAGTAGTACTATTGATACTAAATTCTTGGTTATTATTCACCTCAAAAACTTTTACATCTGGAGCACCTGGATATTTATTTTCAGATTCAAAAATATAATCAAAACGTTTTTTTAAATTTTCCACTACTCTAGTATGAGCATAAATTGGAATATCTTTTTTTTGTTTAAAAAAAAATGGTCTTATATCATCTAGACCTGAAGTATGATCTGCATGTTCATGAGTAAAAAGAACAGCATCTAGTTTTGTACATTCAGAAATTAACATTTGTTGTCTGAAATCTGGACCACAATCTATAACTATTGAATTATTCTCCCATGTAACCCATACTGAAACTCTCAAACGTTTATCTCTAGAGTCAGAACTTTTACAAACTGGATGATCGCTCCCTATAACTGGAATACCTTGTGATGTACCGGTACCAAGAAAATATATTTGCATAGTAGCATGGTTTTTAAAATGAATAAATCTAAAGATTGAATTTAAAAGTAATTAATTACAAAAATAGGGTTAATTATCTTTTAATAAAATGCCTATTTTATTAACTTTGCAAAGTATACTTAATCTACTATGGGTAATATTGTGTCAAACATCAAACTTAAAGGCGATAAAGCAATAGAACAGATTCCTGCAATAAAGGATAAAGCTTTGCGTATAAACCTAAATGATAATATTTACGGGACTTTTGCTGAGATTGGCGCTGGTCAAGAAACAGTAAGACATTTTTTTAGATCGGGGGGTTCTTCTGGAACTATTGCAAAAGCAATGTCTGCCTATGACAAAGATTTTAGCGATGCCATTTATGGTGTAGAAGAAGATGGTCGTTATGTAACTGAAAGTCGATTAAAAAAAATGCTGTCGCATGAAGTTGATTTAATTGAAAAGCGTTTAGACCGGGATAAACATCCTAATAAAATATTTTTTAGTTATGCTAATACCGTTGCTACAATTGATTTTGCTAAACAATTTAAAGGTCACGGTTGGGTTGGAATAAAATACCAAGTCGAACCAGATGAAGCATATAACGAGATCACACTTCACATTCGATTTAAAGAGACTGACGCTAAATTACAACAAGAAACACTAGGTATATTAGGTGTTAACTTGATTTACGGTGCTTTTTATAAGTATAATGACCCAAAAAAGTTACTTCGTTATTTATATGATCATTTAGATAAAGACCAATTAGAAATTGATACCATAAACTTTTCTGGTCCACGATTTGAAAATGTAGATAATCGATTGATGAGTTTACAATTAGTTAAAAATGGCATGACAGATGCCGTAATGTTTGGTCCAGACGGTAAAAACATATTACCTGCTGCCATTTTATACAAGAAAAACATACTGGCCTTAAGAGGAAGTTTTAGACCAGTAACTCAGGTAAATATGGACATGTATGAAAAATCTTTAAAGATGTTTCTAGATGAAAGTAAAGTAGAAAAAGATAATGCTTTAGTAATTTTTGAAATTACCTTATCCAACCTGCGTTCTGAGGGAGAAATTGATGAAAGAGATTTTATGGACAGAGCTGAACTTTTATGTTCCCTAGGCCAAACAGTAATGATATCAAATTTCCAAGAATACTACAAAGTAGTTGAGTATTTCTCTAGTTATACCAAAGCACGTATGGGATTAGCTATGGGAGTAAATAATTTGGTAGATATTTTTGACGAAAAATATTACCGTCACTTAAGTGGTGGAATATTAGAAGCATTTGGAAAATTATTTTATCGTGATTTAAAAGTTTTCTTGTATCCAATGGAAGATGAAAATGGCGATATCATCACTTCTCAAAACTTGAAAGTACACCCACGAATGAAAGAATTGTATAAATTCTTTGCTTATAACGGTAAAGTGGTTGATATAACTGACTTTGATAAAGAACACCTAAAAATCTTTTCTAGAGAAGTATTAAAAATGATTAGTAGTGGTGCTCCAGGTTGGGAAAAATTATTACCAGAAGGTATTGGTGAAATCATAAAACAACACTATTTATTTGGATATGATCCTAATAAAGTAATGCAAAAAGCATAATAAGAAAAGCCAAGATATCTTGGCTTTTCTTATTATGAAAATTATTTCAAAATTTGTGAAGCGTGATCTTTTGTTTTTACTTCTGTAATAACTTCATCAATAAAACCTTCTTCGTTTATGACAAATGTCGTTCTATGAATTCCGTCATATACTTTTCCCATGAATTTTTTTGGTCCCCAAACTCCAAATGCTTGAATAACTGACTTGTCTTCATCGGCTAACAAAGGGAAAGGAAACTCAAATTTATTTTTAAAATTAGCCTGTGCCTTTGCATTATCGGCACTTACACCTAGTAGAGCATAATTATTGATATTAAATCTTTCAAAATTATCTCTTAAATCACAAGCCTCTGCAGTACAACCTGGAGTATTAGCTTTTGGATAAAAAAACACCACTAACTTTTTACCTTTATAATCAGTTAAAGCGTGATTGTTGCCGTCTTGATCTTTACCAGAAAAACTAGGAGCTTTATCTCCTTTTTTTAATGTTATCATTTTATTTTGTTTAAATAGTTTAAAGTCTAACTTTGTTTCAAAACATAAAAATACAAAAATGACCAAACACGAACGTGCAACATTTGTTATAAATACGTTAAAAGATTTTTATCCAGAAATCCCTATTCCTCTCGATCATAAAGATCCCTATACTTTATTGATTGCTGTATTACTCTCTGCTCAATGCACTGATGTTCGTGTTAATCAGATTACCCCACTCTTATTTGCCAAAGCTGATAACCCGCATGATATGATTAAACTCACTATTGAGGAAATTAAGGAAATTATTCGCCCTTGTGGATTATCACCGATGAAGTCAAAGGGAATACACGGCTTATCTGAGATTTTAATTAATGAACATAATGGCCAAGTACCCCAATCTTTTGAAGCTTTAGAAAGATTACCAGCAGTTGGTCATAAAACAGCAAGTGTTGTCATGTCGCAAGCATTTGGTGTACCTGCATTTCCTGTGGATACTCATATTCATCGTTTAATGTATCGTTGGAATTTAACTAATGGTAAAAATGTGCAGCAAACCGAGAAAGATGCCAAAGCTATTTTTCCAAAAAAACTATGGAATGATTTGCATCTTCAAATTATTTGGTATGGAAGAGAATATTCACCAGCGCGTGGTTGGGATTTAGATAAAGATATTATCACCAAAACTATCGGAAGAAAAACGGTTTTAAAAGAGTATTATAAAAAAATATCCCGATGATTTATCGGGATATTAACTAATTAGCAAAAGTTTCAAAGTTCATGCTACCAACTTTAATAATACTCAATGCACAAGAATATTGAAGTAATAAACGTATCGTTTCTTTTTTAGGTAACATTGTTTTTTTTGCTAAATTTCTTTTAGAGTAAAGTTTTGCCATATAAATAATCCATTTGGTTTGATTGTTTATATAGTAACGCAAAAAAAAATGTTTTATTGTTTAAGTTGGTAAATAAATTTTATTTTTATCTATCACTTTTCTTAAATTAGTTATAGCATAACGCATTCTTCCTAAAGTTGTATTAACGCTAACACCAGTAAAATCAGCTATTTCTTTAAAACTCATATCTAAAAAATAACGCATCATTATCACCTCTTTTTGGTCGTGAGGAAGCTTTTCTATAATTGCTTTCAAGTCAATATTTATTTGATCTTTAATTAAGCTTTTCTCTATATTTAATGAGCTATCAGAAATTCTGTAAAAAACAGATAAATCATCAGTATCTCTATCTAAAGGCATTTTTTTGTCGTTACGAAATTTATCAATAATCAGATTACTTGCAATGCGCAAAACCCATGATAAAAATTTACCTTCTTCGTTATAATATTTTTTGGATTTTAGCGTATGAATTACTTTAAAAAAAGTTTCTTGAAAGATATCCTCAGTAATATCTCTATTAGATACTTTTGAATAGATATAACCATATATTTTTGATTGGTGTCTGTTAACCAAAATTGCAAGTGCATCTTCATTACCAGCAACATACTTATCAACTAATAAAGCGTCAGGAAGTTCTAATTTTGCCATAAAATTACCTTTTAGTTTAATTTAAAAAACGAGATTTTTTTTCTAAAAAGTAGTTTTAATGTATAGGCGACTGTTAAATATGATTATATTATAGCCAAATATAGCATAATATTTTCTTTATAAACAAATAAAATTTTAAAATTTAACACTTTTAATATAAAATAGTTTTGTACTCAACACATTTGGAGTAATCATTTTTTTAAATTAAATTATAGTATTTATCTAGTCGAAATTTCTTCTTTATACTATCTTAGCAAAACTTAGATTGACATTTTGTTGTAATTTATTATAAATTTCAATCAAAAAATCATTCACAAAAAAATTTGATTATTTACATCTAACTAGGTTTATCTTTAATCTATTTAATTATAATTTTTTTAGTGCATTTTTCATTTCCAGAGTAAGCAGATAGTAAATAAATTCCTTTAGTTAAATTGGAAACATCAATTTTATCTGTGTTTTCATTAGTTTTCAAGACTATATTTCCTAAAAGATTATAAATTTCAACCTTATCAATTGTTGCATTTGAATGTATAGTGACAAAATCATTGACCGGATTTGAAAAGTAAAAATCTTTTAAATCAGAAATGGAATTACTATTTAATGCACAAGTAGCACCAACTAAATATGAAATATATTTTGTTACTGATAATCCACCAGCAAAGGCAAATTTAACAGCAAAAGTTATGGTTGAACCGATAGTTTGTCCTGTAATGGTTTGAGTAAATGTTTGTGCTTGACCTGTAACAGCTGCCATTTGAGTTTCCGTAAGTGGAGATTGATTTCTCAAAAAAGCAACTAATCCTACTTTATTATCCAATAATTCAAATGTAATTTTTACATCTGTTCCGATTGTTTGAAAAGTATAATTATATCCTAAGGTAAAAGGTGTCCCATCTGTAGATTGAATGTCTGAACCAGAACATTGTGGATTAAAAGATGTTGTTGCACTCAGTGAAATTGGATTATTGGCTACTGGATTTCCTGCCATATCAGTTGCAGTGACTGTAAATGTATAATTTGTATTAGAAGCTAAATTTGGAATAATGACTGATTTTTGACTTTCCGAAGGATTATAAACAGTAAACGTGCCGCCACTATAAGAAATTGTATAGGCAATTGTTCCTGAATTATCATTTGCATTCAGTAGTAGTTCGACTGAAGAACCGGTAACAGCTCCAACAGTAGCTACAAAATTTGTTGGTGCTTGTGTGTCGATAGCAGTATTTTGGTATATCCTAACATAATCAATAACCATAGAACTTTGAGTGTAATTTGACGGAATAGTGCCAGCAAATCCTCCCATAGCTATATTTAATAAAATATATTGATCTAAATTAAATGGCCAAGTACTTGCGTTTTTTACAGCTGGATTGTAGGTGTAAAAAACCACATCATCGAGTAGAAATGTAATTTGATTGGGTGACCAATTCATAGAATAAACATGAAAGTTCTGATTGATATCTGATGCTTGAATACCTCCTTTATTATCTGTGTTTCCAAAAGAGGAAGGTGTATGTATAGCGGCACCTATATAATTAATGGGTTGATTAGTAAAAATTCCATGTTCCATAATATCAATTTCACCACAAGCAGGCCAACTTGTAGTTCCAAAATTAGAATCGAAGTAACCACCATCTTCATTTATGTTTTTGCCCAATAACCACAATGCTGGCCATGTTCCAGAGGCATTTGGGACTTTTGCTCTAATATCTACTCGACCATAGGTAAACGCAAATTTGGAATTTAG
>CALPPS020000043.1 GCA_943325515.2 Flavobacterium psychrophilum | reverse complement strand
CTTAGGTCAAAATTATCTCTAATAAGTTCTTGAAAATGTTCCAAATGAAAATAGAAATTATTTTTTATTGTTCCCCAATCATTTGCCATATCACTTATTTGAATAGAAATAAAATAAAAAACACTAACAAATAATAGAACAAACACTACTATAGCAACAACTACGGCAAAAAAATGATTGAAGCGTAATTTTCTGCTTAAAAAAGTAACCACTGGTCTTAAGATGATAGCAAACAGTAACGATAACAATAAGGGAAATATAATATCTTGTCCAAAATATACAATGGTAAAAAGACCCATTAAACAAAGTAATATACTTGCTAGTTTTATATAAAAAGGAAATTTCATTATCTGAGTCATACTTGTTATTATAAGTAAAGTTACTCTATTCTTCGCTTTTCTAGATACTATTATTTAAAAAGTGGTATACTTTTTCAGTAGGTAAACCCACTACATTGGTATAGGAACCTTCAATTTTTGAAATTCCAATGAGACCAATCCATTCCTGAATGCCATAGGCACCAGCTTTATCAAATGGTTTATAGTGTTCTAAATAATAATGAATAGCGTCATCTGAAAGTTCTTTAAAGGTAACTTTGGTAATGTCATAAATAGTTTCCGTTTTAGTAATAGTTTTAAAACAAACAGAGGTAATTACTTCATGAGTTTCATTTGATAATGTTTTTAAAATAGAAAAAGCATCATCATAATCTTTTGGTTTTCCGAGAGCTTTATAATTATGCCAAACTATGGTATCACTGGTCACCAAGATTTCGTTTACTTTTAATTCACCTTCAAAGGCAGTAGCTTTTAATTCAGCCAGGTAGTTTGTGATTTCAACACCTTGAAGATTTTTGGGATAGATTTCCTCTATGTCTTTTAAACGAATTTCAAAATCTAAATCTAAATCTTTAAAGAACTGTTGTCTTCTTGGAGAACCAGATGCTAAAATTATTTTATACTGTTTTAAATTTTTGTTACCCACGGTATTTCATATTTAAAGTAATCACTCCAATCGAAAGAATGCCAAAAAAAATTACCCATTTTAAAATGGTACTTAACAATTGAAAGTCTTTTTTGGTAATAGCATTCCATATTTTCATGCTAAAAAATACCATAGGACTAATTATAAATATTAGCATATAGATAACAACAAAATATAGTTTAGAATTCATGAAATAATCATTGGTATATAATAAAATGAAAACTGTAGTTATTATACCTAAAACAAAAACAACTTTATTAGTTTTTTTTATTCCAATTACTATTGGTAAAGTATTCATTCCTTGATTAGTATCACCATAAATATCTTCCATATCCTTTACTATTTCTCGTATCAAATTAATAACAAATGCAAAAATGGCAAAGTCCATCAAGACTGAAAAATATTTTCCCATTTCTTTTCTGTTAACCTCATAGGTTAAAGGCAATAAATCAAATAGACCGATAATAAGGATGCTCAAACCTACCAATAAAGCCACTATTATATTACCAATTAGTAGCATCTTTTTAAAACTTGTTGCATATAAATATAACAACGTAACTATGATAATAAAAACGCCACCAAACGTTGGTTTTTGAATGATATTAGCCAAATAAAAGCCTATTCCTACACCAGTAACATTCATCAAAAAATAAATATTATAGCCCATCGATTCAGAGATGCTTTTGCCTATTATAATTTTTTCTGGCTTGTTGTCATTATCTGTTTCTTGATCCATTATATCATTAATGATATAACCTGCACCAGCAATTAATACAGAGGATAGTACTAATAAACTATATTGAAAATCATTTAAAAACAAATAGACATCTTGATATTTTAGATAACCATATCTAAAAATCAGTTGCATAAAAGCCAACATCAAAAGGTTTTGGTAACGAATGAGTTTTAGGAATTTCATGAAGTTCTTAATTAACTTATTTTTTGATTTGGTTATTGGATACTTATAAATTAATCGTGTTTTCCGTCATAATACATGTGCCATTTGCCTTGTACCTTCATGACTTGTTCTATTACTTCCCGAACAGCACCTTTGCCACCATTTTTGTGAGATATATATTTACTGATAGCTTTTATTTCTGGGCTTGAGTCTTGCGGACAAGTTGGTAAACCTACTAATTGCATCACATGAAAATCAGGAATATCATCGCCCATGTATAGTACTTGCTCGGGTTTGATGTTATACAAATCTACATATTCATTAAAAGTTGCTACCTTGTTAGGTGACGCTAAATAGATATCACTAATACCCAAGTTCTTCAACCTGATTCTAACCCCTTCGTTATTACCTCCTGAGATTATGCAAACATTGTAGCCACTTTCTAAGGCAGCTTTCAAAGCAAAACCATCGCGAATGTTCATGATTCTTAGCATTTCTCCATTTTCAGTAACATGAACTGAACTGTCTGTTAATACACCATCAACATCAAAGATGAAAGTAGTAATGTGGTTCATGATTTCTTTATAACTTTTTTCCATTATCGATAATTGATTTGGTTAGCAATTTATAAATTTCTTTTTGTTTTTTTTCTGTTAAAAAGTTCAAATGGGCATTGATAGTTTTAGTGTCTTGACGTTTTGCCGGGCCTGTTTGTGCTTCTTTGGGGGAAAGAGTTAATATCTTATCTGCCGTTTCCAGTATAAGTGGTTGCAAAATAGCAAAATCTAATTGGTTTGCTTCACAAATTTCTTGCCCTATCTGATATAAATGATTGACAAAATTAGACACAAACACAGCGGATAAATGCAAAGCTTTTCGTTGGTCTGAATTTATAGTATGGGTAACTTTAGAAATGGCTTTAGCTACTTTTTCTAAAGTTTTATAATCACTATCATTAATTGCTTCAATACAAATGGGTACAGCACTAAAATCTAAGGTTTTTGATTTTGAAAACGTTTGTAATGGATAAAATACCCCTTTACGATTTTTATCATTAAGTGCCTCCATAGCCACGCTTCCCGAGGTGTGCACCACTAATTTATCTGTAAACGGAAGTTGTGATGAAAGCGAAATAATGGCATCATCGCTTATGGCTAAAATATAAACATCAGCATTTTGTAACTGTGATAAATCATTGCAAATAAACTCAGATGGAAGGAGATGACCAAAACTCCAATTATGTCTTGCCCAAACCTGCGATACGGTAATATCACTAGCTCTTTGAAATGCGGTAATTAAATGATGGGCTACATTGCCAGCGCCAAGTACTACTACTTTAATCATACTTGCAAAAGTACTAAATTTAGCCCAAATGATAAAAGCAGTATGAAATTAATGACATTGATTAAAAATTTGAATTTAATTATAGCTAAATTATTTAAGAATTATTTTATAAGATACGAAATAAATAAAAAAAGGAAGTCATGTAAAAGACCTTCAATATAGATTTGATTTACTACTATCAACCTAAACCATTTTTTACTACTTTTATAAACTCAAATAAAAAGCCTTTCATTATGAGTTATTTCAAGATAAACAACCTAGAACATTACTTCAAAATGTATAATAAATCTATCCGAGAACCACGCAAGTTTTGGGATAAGATAGCCGATGAAAACTTCACTTGGTATCAAAAATGGGATAAAGTTTTTGAAGTTAATTTTCAAGAAGCCAAATTCAAATGGTTTCCAGAAGCCAAAGTCAATATCACTAAAAACTGTATTGATCGTCACTTGGCTAGAAGAGGAGAGAAAACTGCCATCATCTTTGAACCTAATAATCCAGATGAACCTGCTTTACATATTACGTATAACGAACTCTATGATAGAGTAGCACGAATGGCAAATGTATTGAGAGAGCAGGGTATTGAAAAAGGGGATAGAGTTTGTATTTATTTGCCTATGATACCTGAACTTGCCGTGGCTGTTTTAGCTTGCGCAAGGATTGGAGCAATTCATTCCGTTGTTTTTGCAGGTTTCTCAGCTTCTGCAGTAGCCGAAAGAATCAATGATTGCGAATGTAAAATGGTTATTACTTCAGATGGTAGCAACCGTGGTAATAAATATATAGATTTAAAAGCTATCATAGATGAGGCCTTAGATAAAACTCCTTGCGTTAATAAAGTCTTGGTAGTAAAACGAACTAATACTCCAGTAACAATGAAAGAAGGGCGCGATCTTTGGTTGCAACCATTACTAGACGAAGCTATTCCTAATAACGTAGCTGAAATCATGGATGCCGAAGACCCATTATTCATTCTCTACACTTCGGGTTCTACTGGCAAACCAAAAGGAATGGTGCACACCACAGCAGGATATATGGTTTATACATCGTATACTTTTAAAAATGTCTTCAATTATGAAGAAAACGATATCTTTTGGTGTACGGCTGATATCGGTTGGATAACAGGACATTCCTATATCCTTTATGGACCTTTACTAAATGGAGCAACAACAGTTATTTTTGAAGGGATACCTTCTTTTCCAAACCACAGTCGTTTCTGGGAAGTAATCGAAAAACATAAAGTAACTCAATTTTATACAGCACCAACTGCCATTCGTGCTTTAGCAAAAGAAAGCTTAGACTATGTGCAGAAATATCCTTTGAAATCATTGAGAGTCATAGGTTCTGTTGGCGAACCAATTAATGAAGAGGCTTGGCATTGGTACAATGACCACGTAGGAGGAAAACGCTGCCCATTAGTAGATACTTGGTGGCAAACAGAAACTGGAGGCATAATGATATCACCAGTAGCTTTTGTAACACCGACAAAACCAACCTATGCATCGTTACCTTTACCAGGCATACAACCGGTATTAATGGATGAATTGCGCAATGAGATAGAAGGCAACCAAGTAACTGGAAGTTTGTGTATCAAGTTTCCTTGGCCATCTATCGCCAGAACCATTTGGGGTGATCATCAACGCTATAAAGAAACCTATTTCACAGCTTTTCCAGGAAAATACTTCACAGGCGATGGCGCTTTGCGCGATGAAGTGGGTTACTATAGAATAACAGGTAGAGTAGATGATGTGATTATTGTTTCTGGACATAATCTTGGAACAGCTCCTATAGAAGATGCTATTAATGAACATCCAGCAGTTGCCGAAAGTGCTATTGTAGGTTTCTCTCATGATGTAAAAGGGAATGCACTTTATGGTTTTGTAATACTTAAAGAAATAGGAGAGAGTAGAAACCAGGAAAACCTATACAAAGAAATCAATCAATTGATTTCAGACCAAATTGGTCCTATCGCCAAACTCGATAAAATCCAATTCGTCTCAGGGTTACCTAAAACACGTTCCGGAAAAATTATGCGACGCATATTAAGAAAGATAGTGGAAGGCGACTATGCAAACTTTGGAGATACTTCAACTTTACTTAATCCAGAAATAGTTGAAGAGATAAAAAATGGAAAAGTTTAAGAAGTAATACTTTTATTTTTCATTCAGACTAAGGAGAAATTTAGTTAAGCTAACAATGTTTATTGAGTTTTCTCCTTTTTCAGAATTGTCAAGATTGCTTATCCTTGTATGAATAAATTACTTTAACAGAATTATATAACAATTCATCCATATCCTTTTCCTAAATTTACTTTTTTATGAAAGGAAACGTAGTAATAATAGGTGGTGGTTTATCAGGCTTAACTGCTGCAATACACTTGCGCAAATTAAAAATTCCCGTTACACTCATCGAAAAGAATGCCTACCCAAAACATAAAGTCTGTGGCGAATACATCTCCAATGAAGTGTTGCCTTATCTCAACTGGTTAAATATTTCCCTAGAAACATTACAACCTACACACATCAGTAAACTTGAATGTTCCACAATCTCAGGAAAGACAATTAAAGTACAATTGCCATTAGGTGGTTTTGGAATAAGTCGCTATACTTTAGACAATTATTTATATAAAAAAGCCATAGAAAACGGTTGTCAAGTTAGGCAAGAAACGGTTGAAAACATCCATTTTGATAATGACGAATTCACAGTAATCACTGCTGAAGGCAATAGTCCGAAAGCATCCATCGTTTTGGGTGCATTTGGCAAACGTTCCAATATTGATATTAATTTAAACAGAAACTTTATCCAACAAAAATCTCCTTGGCTCGCCGTTAAATCCCATTATGAAGGTGAATTTCCAAATGATATTGTAGGTTTGCATAATTTCAATGGAGGTTATTGTGGTGTTTCTAAAGTAGAAGATAATAAGATTAATATTTGTTATTTAGCTAGTTACAAAAGTTTTAAAGTTTATAAAAACAGTACCGAATACCAGGAACGAGTGTTAACACAAAATCCGAATTTGAAAAATATCTTTGAAAATACCAATATACTGTTTGATAAGCCATTAACAATAAGCCAAATTTCCTTTGAAGCAAAGCAACTTATAGAAGAACACATGCTCATGATAGGTGATACTGCTGGTTTAATTCATCCACTATGTGGCAATGGAATGGCGATGGCTATTCATAGTGCTAAAATTGCTTCGGAAGTTATAGATGATTATATCCATCAAAGAATAAAGACTAGAGCCGAAATGGAGAAAGTGTATACCAAACAATGGAATAAAATCTTCAAATCAAGATTACTAACAGGAAAACTATTGGCAAACATACTTTTACAACCAAAATTATCGAAATTCTTATATCGCATGATTAGTATAGCTCCTTTTTTGTTGATAAGCATCATCAAGAAAACCCACGGAAAACCAATTAGTATTAAAAACTAAATGGCATTAAACACAAAACATAGAACCAATGAACTCGAAATCATGGATGATTTTTCCATGGAAGGTAAAGTATTGCGGGATGCCTTAGATAAAATCGCTAAGATTAATCAACTTTTAGGAGGCAATCAACTAACTTTACAAGGCGTTTTAAATTTACTAAAAGGAATTCCAAAAGAAAAGGAAATTGTTATTATTGATATTGGTTGTGGTAATGGTGATATGTTACGAAAATTAGCAGAATTTGGAAAAAAAAACAATTATTTTTTCAAATTAGTTGGAGTTGATGCCAACAGTTTTACTATCAGTCATGCAGAATCATTATCAAAAAATTATCCTAACATCAGTTATAGTTGTCAAGATATCTTTGATGAAGATTTTAAGAAATTGAAGTACGATATTCTACTATGTACTCTGACATTACATCATTTCAAAGACGATGAAATTGTTCTATTAATGCAATTATTTTATAAAAATGCCTTTATAGGAATTGTCATTAATGATTTAGAACGTAGTTCTCTTGCTTATCGATTGTTTCAGACATTTTGTTATATATTTAGGTTGAATTATATGTCGAGAGAGGATGGTTTGATTTCTATTCTTCGCGGATTTAAAAAAGAAGAATTAGAGCTGTATTCAAAAAAAGCGAAATTAAATAACTATACCATCCAATGGAAATGGGCTTTTCGTTACCAATGGATTATAAAAAAAATATGAGCGTAAAAATTAAAACAGTTGCCAAGCAATTACCCAAGTATTCTAGAACTACGGATGAAATCATTCCGTTTCTAGACACGTGGCTTTTTGGGCAAGAAGAACGCTTTATTCGAAAAGTGAAGAAGATATTTGAAGGCGCATTGGTAGACAAACGTTATTCCATCATGGATCCTGTAGAAGTGTTTACTACTACTTCTTTTGAATCTCGCAATGATATTTATGTTCGTGAAATGATTGATTTAGGTGAAAAGGTTTTGGTTAAAGCTTTAGCAAAAGCCAATTGGAAACCAACCGATTTAGATTATATCATCACCGTGAGTTGCACCGGAATTATGATTCCGTCACTCGATGCTTATTTGATTAATAAAGTACAATTGCGCCAAGATATTGTTCGTTTACCCGTAACCGAAATGGGTTGTGCGGCAGGAATATCTGGTATAATCTATGCTAAGAATTTCCTAAAAGCCAATCCTGGAAAAAGAGCGGCAGTCATTGCTGTAGAAAGTCCAACGGCTACTTTTCAGCTCAATGATTATTCGATGGCAAATATTGTAAGTGCCGCTATTTTTGGAGATGGCGCCGCATGTGTATTACTTTCTTCAAATGAGGAAGATGAAGGTCCTGAAATTGTTGACGAACAGATGTATCATTTTTATGATAACATCCACATGATGGGGTTTAAGTTAACCAATATGGGTTTGCAGATGGTATTAGATGTTGAGGTTCCAGAAACTATATCATTACATTTTCCTGATATCATTCATCCATTTCTAGAAAAAAACGAAGTAACCATCAATGATATCGACCATTTGATTTTTCATCCTGGGGGCAAAAAAATAGTGCAAACCGTAGAAGATTTGTTTTCAGATTTAGGAAAGAACATCAATGATACTAAAGAAGTATTGCGATTATATGGCAATATGTCAAGTGCAACGGTTTTATATGTTTTAGAACGTATTATGGATAATCAACCTGCAAAAGGAGAAAAAGGATTAATGCTTAGTTTCGGTCCCGGATTTTCAGCACAACGAATACTATTGCAATTTTAAACACTTTCTTGTCATTTCTACGAAGGAGAAATCTCAGTTAGTGTTTATAATGATTAAAAAGAAAATGACAAAAGAAGAAATTATATTAAAATTACCTTATTCCAAACCTTTTTTGTTTGTAGATGAAATTATCAGCATCAATGAAAATGGAGTGGAAGGCAACTATACATTCAGTGAAGAATTAGATTTTTACAAAGGTCATTTCAAAGACAATCCGGTGACACCTGGAGTTATACTCACGGAAACTATGGCACAAATTGGAGTAGTATGTTTGGGGATTTACACATTAAACAATAAATTTAATAATGAATATCTAATTGCTTTAACATCAAGTGAAATAGAATTTTTAAAACCTGTATTTCCTAAAGAGAAAGTTACCGTGATTTCAGAGAAAATCTATTTCCGTTTTGGAAAATTAAAATGCAACGTAAAAATGATAAATGAGCAAGGAGAATTAGTTTGTAACGGAACCATAGCAGGAATAATCAAAGTATAAACTATGCAGCGAAGAGTGGTCATAACGGGTCTTGGTGTTGTCGCTCCCAACGGAGTTGGTATTGCTGCGTTTACTCATGCGATACAACATGGTATTTCAGGGATAAAGCATGACCCAGATTTAGAGCGCTTGCAATTCTCCTGTCAAATTGCGGGCAAACCTGAAATAGCAACCGAACAAGCTTTGCAATATTTTACCGATTTAGAACTACGCAATTTCAATTCCTCTGGTATTTTATATGGTGTTATTGCAGGTATGGAAGCATGGAATGATGCTGGATTATCATTAGCTATTCAGGACGAACCCGACTGGGATAGTGGCACTATTTTCGGAACTGGAACTTCTGGTATTGATAAGTTTCGCGAAAGCATTTATAAGATTGACGACTTTCAAACGCGCAGATTGGGTAGTACTGCAGTGGCACAAACCATGAATAGTGGCGTGAGTGCTTACCTTGGCGGAAAAATAGGATTAGGCAATCAAGTGAGCACCAATTCTTCTGCCTGTACAACCGGAGCAGAAAGTATCTTGATGGCATACGAACGGATAAAATCAGGACAAGCTAAACGCATTCTAGCCGGAAGCACTAGTGACTCTGGACCATATATTTGGGGAGGTTTTGACGCTATGAAAGTATGCACGTTTAAACACAATGACACACCTCAACAAGGTTCCAGACCCATGTCAGCTTCAGCTTCTGGTTTTGTTCCGGGTAGTGGCGCAGGCGCTCTGTTGCTAGAAGATTTAGACACTGCTCTATTGCGAGGTGCTAAAATATATGGAGAAGTTATAGGTGGTAATATCAATTCGGGTGGGCAACGTGGTGGCGGTACTATGACTGCTCCCAATGCCACGGCTGTAAAACGCTGTATTACTGAGGCTTTGATTAATGCTTCTATTGCTCCTAATGAAATTGATATCATAAACGGTCATTTAACAGCAACATCCAAAGACGCTTTGGAAATTCAAAATTGGAGCGAAGCATTAAAACTTAAGGGAAATAAATTTCCGTATATTAATTCATTAAAATCAATGGTGGGACATTGTTTGTCTGCTTCAGGTAGTGTTGAAAGTGTGGCTTCTGTGTTGCAACTACATCATGGATTTATTTTTCCAAATATAAATTGTTATGATTTACATCCTGAGATAACTGCCATCATTGATGAAACTAGCATTCCACAACATTTAATCAAAAAAGAACTGAATATAGTGGCTAAAGCCAGTTTTGGTTTTGGTGACGTGAATGCTTGTGTACTATTTAAAAAATACAACTAAACTATGAACAAAGAAGCTATTATTGAACAACTAAAAACTATTGTTAAGCCTTTTGTGAAAAACCAAGTAGCTTTTGACAATCTTACCGAAGAAACTGATTTTATTACCGATTTACAAATCAACTCTGCTAATTTAGTTGATGTGGTGTTAGATGTAGAAGATGCCTTTAAAATAGTAATAGATAATGAATCAATGGAGAAAATGATTAGCATCAAAGCAACACTTGAAATTATTCAGGCAAAACTAGCAGTAAAGTGATTGGCAATGACATTGTAGATTTGTCAATTGCGCAGCAAGAAAGCAATTGGAAACGCAAAGGTTTTCTCAATAAACTCTTTACACTCAAAGAGCAGGATCTTGTATTGTCCTCGAGCAATCCTGAACTCATGGTTTGGAACTTGTGGAGTAGGAAAGAAGCCGCTTATAAAATTTATAACCGTGAGAGTGGGCAGCGTGTTTTTAATCCCATACAATTTGAATGTGATGAAGATAAAGTGTTCTTTGGGAGCTTGATTTATTATACCCAAACCCAAATTACTCTCGATTATGTTTATACTATTGCCCTAACTACCGAAGATGAATTTCATGCCATTCAGCATTTAACTACTAGAAAAAGCATTCAAAAAAACAATAATATACCCAATTGGATAGACAAAAAAAATCATCTTGTTTATCCTGCTTCCATTACTCATCATGGAAGATTTTTAAGAGTGGCAGTCTTAAAATGATTTTCTTTTTCATAATATCAAGCAGTATTGTTCTTGTCTTTTTTAATACATAATATTTTTAAAGTATCGCTATTTAAGGACATTATAATAATAAAAAATCCCATTCTAATTGGAACGGGAAATGTTTTTTTACTAGAAATAAGCAATTTAAAAATGCCTAAAAATATTTTTTATTGAATACTGTTCTAGAACTGCTCTCTACCAGCAAAGTGAAAAGCACCTTCGATGGCAGCATTTTCATCAGAGTCTGAACCGTGAACAGCATTTTCTCCAATAGAGGTTGCATATTTTTTACGGATAGTTCCCTCGGCAGCTTCAGCGGGGTTAGTAGCACCAATTAAGGTTCTGAAATCTTCTACTGCATTATCTTTTTCTAAAATAGCTGCAACGATTGGTCCACGTGTCATAAATTCTACTAACTCACCAAAGAAAGGACGAGCTGAGTGAACTGCGTAAAATTTTTGAGCATCAGCCACTGTTAATTGTGTTAGTTTCATTGCTACGATTCTGAAACCTCCTTCAGTAATCATATTTAGTATTCCACCGATGTGTCCGTTTTCAACTCCATCAGGTTTAATCATGGTAAAAGTTCTATTTGTTGCCATTTTTCTTTATTTAAAATTTAAAAATATGATGCAAAAATAAGTCTTTTAAATTTGTATTTAAAAGCACAGCCATTACTTTTTTAAAATTTTATTTACATCAAAATGTAATCTAGTAGTAATAGTTACAAAATAGATAACTTGAATATGTTACCATTTCTGTAAAATTGGTGTAAATAATTTTATTCTTTTATTTGTAATTTAATTTATTTTAAATAAAAAATTAAATAAAAACAGCCATCAACAAAAGTGTTCTATGTACTAAATTTGTTTGATTATAAGGTAATAATGGTATGATAAGGATTTAAAGGTTTAAGTTCTGCAACTAATTTATTAATGAACTCTTGCCCAAATTCATTGTAGTATTCAGAAAAGTTGTTGCTGCGTTCTTGTAAACTTTGGTTAGGAAATAACTCATTTTGCAGCTGGATAATTCGTTCAAGTTGGTCCGAATGCATTCGTTTTTCAGCTTTAAGTAAACGTTTCTCTAGGTTTTCTAGTCCTTTTATTTGTTTTAGTTCTTGAGCTTTGACAGCGCCAATAAACGATTTGTCGGTTTGGGAAGCTAATAAGTTTAGTTTTTCAAACTGATTTTTTAATGTTTCTTTTTGTTCTGAGAAATCGAGATTAAAAGCTGATAATTCTTGTGTTTTTTTGTTGTATAATTCTTGTTGATTACTAAATAAGTCAGCCCATAAAAGTTTCAAATTATCAGCCTTATGCACTTGTTTTTCTTTTGCTAGCAGCACAGAGTTACGCAATAAAAGTATTGGGAAAGTGACATCATTAGCCTCAAAATTTGATTTCAATTGTAACCAATAGGCAATTTCACCACCACCACCAATGTAACAAAGATTGGGTAAAATCACTTCTTCGTATAAAGGTCTTAGGATAACATTGGGGCTAAACTTTTCTGGACTTTTTTCTAGCAAATCTAGTATTTCGCTTTGAGATAAAACGAGACTAGAATTATTAATTTTATACTGATTATTTTCAAAAAGTATGCGTTCTCTGAGATTGTCTTCTATATAAAAAAGGTTAATTTCTCTTGGGTTTACTTGTATTGAATAATCTTTAAGCAAAGTGTTAGTTTCATTTACTTTATTAAAAGAAGTTTGATGTAACAATTCTTCTTTAATAAAAGGAATGAAAAGTTGTTTTAGAGAAAGGTCGTCTCCATCAAGTATTACTAATCCATAAGTGCCAAACAATTCGTTTGTTAAAAAACGAGTAGCATCTGAAAGATTGGAATGATTTAGATAACTTTTTTGAAATAAGTCTTTTAAATAATTTGCATTGTCACCTATACCTAATTCTTTTTCAAATACATTAAATACCTCTTGTAAACCATTTGTGGCAAGTCTTCCCACTGGACCATTATTTTCAGTTTTCCATTTGATTTTTTTGTTCTTGAAGTTGAAAAAGTTAATTTCATCAAAATCGTGATCTTCTGTTGCCATCCAATAGATAGGCACAAAATTATGCTCAGGATACTCTTGTTTTAAATCTTTACAAAGATTTATAGTTGAAACAATTTTATATAAAAAATAGAGTGGACCAGTAAATAAATTCAGTTGGTGACCTGTAGTAACCGTAAAAGTTTTGGTTTCTTTAAGAAGTTCAATATTGGTTTTGGTAGCATCTGAAACTTCTGTGTTTTGGTATTGTTTTTTTAAAGCAGTTGCTAAAACACTTCTGTTTTGGTAAGAATAATTAGCTTCCTTCTCTTTGATTTGGTCTTTGAAATTTTTGATTTTAGGAAAACGATTGTAGGTGTTTTGCAAATCAATTTTCTCTTCTAAATAAGCTACAATTAGTTTAGAAAAATATCCTGATTTTTGATAGCTAATACAATCGGTTGGCATTTTGAGATGGGATTATTAATTGGTTACAAAACTTCCATATAAATAATCATCGCCTAAGTAGAAATCACTATTTCCTCTTTTCATGGTGACTTTTTTCAAATGAATGGTATGTTGATAACCTGAACCAACTATAAATGTTGTGGTAACTTCAATTATACCGCTACTATCAGTAACTCCATTAACTGCATTCCATTCTTGAGTAAGCGTTGGGGTTGCAGGCAGCGTGGTTGCGCAGAAATAAGCATTATTTACAGTGCTTGAAAATAATTTATAGGTCAATTTATTAGTAGCACTTAGTAAAGCTATTCTTGGCGTAGTAGTTGTTGCATTTTCAAAAAGGGTTGTGAAATTGTCCACATCAAGTATCAAAGATTCACTACCGTTGAAGTTAAATATTCTACTGTCACAAGTGCTTTTGTTTACTTCTTCATCAAATCCAAAAGCTAAAGGACTTACATTTTTTATATAATTACCAAAAACAAATGTAGTTCCACCATAAGTTTGCGAAGAACCATCGGGTTTTAGGAAAACAATATCTTCAAAAACGATATAATATTTATATCCAGTTATTTGGGTTATACCAGAACCAGAGTTTACTGATTTAATTGCTGAAGAAGTGATAAGTATAGTTCCCGAGGTTGCTTTCCATTCTTCGGTTAAATTTGGTATAGCATCTGGAACTGTAGGACAAATATTAGAAGCAGAAACGGTTCCATTATATTTTCTGTAAGTTACTTTTACAGTATTAGATAAATCAACTGAAATAGGCGCACCATCAAGTGTTTCTTCATTGGTGAAGGTTGCAGCAGGTATTTCAATGAAAAGCATTTCATTGTCTTTTACTTTATAGATAACGTCTTTCTCGCTACATTTTTGAGCGGCAACTTCTGTAAAATCTATTGCATCAACAGTTAAGTTACCATCATCACAGGCATTGATTACAAAAACTAATAATAGGATACTTGCTATTCGTTTCATCAGTATGGTATAATTTTTAACAAAAATAAGTTTTTTAAGCTATTAAAATTATGTTTTATAATTTAATTAAGAATAGGACTTTTTATATTTGCACCATGAAAAAAGTATATCTTGATAACGCAGCCACTACTTCTATTCGTCAAGAAGTTATAAACGAAATGGTTTCAATACTCCAAGAAGAGTATGGTAATCCTTCTTCAACTCATAGCATTGGCAGAAGTGCTAAGGCAGTTATTGAAACATCACGCAAAACTATTGCTAAACATTTGCATTGTGCTGCTTCGGAAATTATTTTTACTTCAAGTGCTACAGAAGCTACTAATTGGATTTTGAGAAGTGCTGTTAAAGATTTTGGAATAAAAAGAATTCTTTCTGCAAAAGTAGAACATCATGCTACATTATATACTATCCAAGCTTTACAAGAAGAATTTGGAATTGAGGTTGAATTTATAAATGTTTCAAGAGAAGGGACATTAGATTACCAACAATTAACTGATTTATTCAACATAGAAATACCGACATTAGTTTCATTGATGCATGTAAATAATGAAACAGGGGTAATACACGATATAACTAAAATAGGAACTTTATGCCATCAAAATAAGGCATTATTTCATTGTGACACAGTGCAATCCATAGGTAAGACCGAAATAAATTTACAAGAATTACCTATAGATTTTTTGGTAGCCAGTGCCCATAAATTTCATGGTCCAAAAGGTGTTGGATTTGCTTTTGTCCGAAAGAGTTTGGTATTGCAACCTATGTTTTTTGGTGGAGAACAAGAAAAAGGTTGGCGTGCAGGAACCGAATCAGTGCATCAAATAGCGGGTATGTCAAAAGCTTTAGATCTATCCTATCAGCATCTAGAAGAGGAACAAAAATATATTTTAGCATTGAAAAACTATTGTTGTACTCAATTGCAATATGCTTTTGCTGAAGCTACTTTCAACGGAGTAGATACTTTTTATAATATTGTGAATGTTTTATTACCATTTTCTACAGAAAAAACAGCTATGATTTTATTTCACTTGGATATAAAAGGTATTGCTGTTTCTAGAGGAAGTGCTTGTCAAAGCGGAAGTGCTAAACCTTCACATGTATTGGCAGAAATGCTTACAGAAGATGAATTAACAAAACCGAGTCTGCGTATTTCTTTTAGTCATTATAATACCAAAGAAGATATTGATTATTTGGTAGAAGTGTTGAAAGGAATTTAATTAAATAAAATAACCGAAACTACATTTCTGTTTACAGTATCTTCTTAATCACACGCAATCGGTGTGTATGTCGGTTTTGTTCGGCATTATAGATGCCAAGATGGTCTAATCTGTCAATGCGCACTTTACCACTGGCATGAATGATATAATTGTTTTCCATCATGATACCCACGTGTATAATTTTGCCTTCTTCATTATCAAAAAAAGCTAACTCACCAGGTTCACTTTCTTCAATAAAACTTAAAGCTTCTCCTTGTGTAGCTTGTTGCGAGGCATCACGCAGGAGTTTGTATCCATTGAGTTTATATACCATTTGTGTAAACCCAGAACAATCGATACCAAAAGGTGTTTTGCCACCCCAAAGATAAGGTGCATTCAAATACATAGAGGAAGTAATAATTAAATTTGCTTTTTCTTTGACACCACTAATACGCAAACCTTCAAATTCAAAACCATCGATATTGATTTCGCTATGATTCAAAAAAGAAAGCGAGGCGCCTAGAGGAATAGGTAGTAATGTGTTTGATGGATTTGATATATATTCAACCAAATCAGCGTTCAAGATGATGGCATCTTTGGATAACTCAGTAAATTTATTCTCCGTAATTATTTGGTATTGCTTGGAGTCAACCCAACCTTCGTAATTATCAAACTGTAATTTGATTTTTGACCATTGATTTTGTGTTTCTAAAATCTCAAAGTGTTCTCCAAACAAAACCTGCGAAACAATTTCACTTCGATCACTTGGTTCGGCTCTTAGAGGGATTATAGCAAGATTACAGATTGCAAACATTAAGTATAATTGATAATTAATAATTGATAATTGATAATTGATAATTGATAATTAATAATTGATAATTAATAATTGTTTAAATTCTTTCTATTATAATGGCTGATGCGCCACCACCACCATTACAAATAGCTGCAGCACCATATTTAGCATTGTTTTGTTCTAATACGTTGATTAACGTAACTACAATTCGGGCTCCAGAACATCCTAAAGGGTGGCCTAAAGAAACAGCACCACCATTTACATTTACTTTATCATTAGCTAAACCAAGGATTTTTGCATTGGCTAAACCCACTACAGCAAAAGCTTCGTTAAATTCAAAATAATCAATATCAGCAATTGATAAACCCGCTTTATCGAGAGCTATTGGTAAAGCTTTGGCTGGAGCAGTGGTGAACCATTTTGGTTCTTGTGCTGCATCTGCGTATGATTTGATATAAGCTAATGCTTTTAAACCTAATGCTTTTGCTTTTTCTTCACTCATTAACACTAAAGCTGCAGCACCGTCATTTATGGTAGAAGCATTAGCGGCGGTTACTGTACCTTCTTTTGTAAATACCGCATTTAAAGTAGGTATTTTATCTAACTTAACATTAGTATATTCTTCGTCCTTTGCGAAAATAATAGGTTCGCCACGTCTTTGAGGGATGGTTACTGATACAACTTCGTTATCAAATTTTCCTTCATTCCAAGCTTTTGCTGAGCGTTCATAGGATTGAATAGCATAAGCATCTTGCTCTTCACGAGTAATTTTGTATTCAGAGGCACACAAATCAGCGGCAACTCCCATGGCGTTATTGTCATAGGCATCTTGTAAACCATCTCTTTGCATACCATCAATCATAGAAGTTGGACCAAATTTTACTCCATTTCTCATGTGAATATAATGTGGAATTAAGCTCATGTTTTCCATGCCGCCTGCTACTATTATTTCAGCATCGCCGTTCATTATGGCTTGTGCACCTTGCATGATGGCTTTCATGCCAGAAGCACATACTTTGTTAATAGTTGTAGTTGGAACAGTATTAGGTACTCCTGCAAAAATAGCAGCTTGTGTTGCTGGTGCTTGACCCACTCCAGCTTGCACTACATTACCCATTAAAACTTCGTCAACTAATTTTGGATCTAAATTGATTTTATCTAATGCTCCTTTAATAGCAATTGCCCCTAGTTGAGGCGCAGTGACTGAAGATAAACTCCCCATAAAACTTCCTATGGGAGTTCTCACAGCGGAAACTATAACGACTTTTTTACTCATGATACTATTGTTGTATTACTCCGCTGCGCTCCATATAATTCGGGTGCAATCGCCTCGGGTGTTTGTACTGCAAAGCTAAACTTTTATTATAAATTATTTAAATGAGACTTTAATAAATCTTTATGTGAGCTAATTTATAACAATTAATATAGTCTAGTTAATTGAAAGTGAGCCTTTTTTGTTATTATTTGTTTTTGCTGCTAAAAAAAGAAATGAAATAGTTGTAAAATATAGAATGATAAATTACATTTGCAACCGCTTAATAAATTTTCGTTCATTGAGTTTGGAGAGTTGCCTGAGAGGCCGAAAGGACATGTTTGCTAAACATGCGTATGGGAAACTGTACCAAGGGTTCGAATCCCTTACTCTCCGCTGTTAGGTTTTAGTGTAACCTAATTATCGTGTTCTATTTATATTTAGAATAAGACAGATAATAAATACACGGGGTGTAGCGTAGCCCGGTTATCGCGCCTGCTTTGGGAGCAGGAGGCCGCAGGTTCGAATCCTGCCACCCCGACAAAATAAAGCTTTGCTTTAATTTGCAAAAATACCAATCAGGATGTTTAAAGTAATCCTACAACCACGACTTTTAATAATTAGTTATTAAAATTGGTTCCATAGCTCAGCTGGATAGAGCAACGCACTTCTAATGCGTAGGTCGAAGGTTCGAATCCTTCTGGGATCACTTAAACCAAAAGCCTCTAGATTTCTCTAGAGGCTTTTTTGTGGTATTTTCTCAACAAAATCCTTTAGAAATTCTATAATTTAAAACCTTCTATTTGACTTCATTTATAAAATCAATTAAATCAAGTTTTATAAATCCCCAGTATTTTCCTCTAAGACAATCTGGTTCAAAATCACCATCTGCATCCTCAAAGTCTTTAAATTTTTGTTTTAAAATTTCTCTATCGTGGGTATAAGGATATCTCTTTTCATGAAGGGTAATCATTTCAGAAATTGAATAATTGTCTTTTAATTCGTGAATATCCCAAAAATCTTTTTTTCTCCCTGTTCTTAATATTACATCCATTTTCATTGCTATAATTTCTTCAATAGAAGCCAATCGTAAACCATCTATTACTATTGTTTTATCTATAAATTTATCAGTATAAAACAAGTCTAATTTTATGCAGTTCATTTGGTTATCACCAATAAAATAACATTTCCCCATTCCTATTACATCATAATTATTAGTATCAACATAAGAATAATTAGAACGTAAAAAAGTATCTATTGCATCAAAATCTATGCTCTCGTATTCAGCATCAGTAAAAAGGTCTATATCAACAGACATTCTATGACCTCTGTGTAAACTTAAAGCGGTACCTCCAACAAGCCTGAAATCTTTAAAGACATCAGCAGACATTAAATTAGCTAATATAGAATGTAACAATGCGGTTATAGTATTATAATGTAGCATTCTGCAGCTGTTTATTTAGTAAATTATCAATTGATTCGCTACCATAAAAGCGAATAATTTCTTTTTTTTCTATATCATTTCCACGTTCAAAAACCCTATTAATTATTGCTTTTTTCTGTTTATCCCAGTCTAAAGACTCCATTTTTGTGTCCCAAAATAATACAGGCCGAAGTTTGGGTAAATCATTACGACTATTATGTAACTTCTTTTTTTCTTCTTCAATTTCAAAAAAAACTTGTAGAATCATAAAATATCCTTCTTCTATATCAAGAGCTTTTTCAATTTTTAAAGACAATGCAGTGTTCATTCCTCTTTTACCTTTAGTAATAGCTGTAATGGTTTGGGGGTATTCTTGTAAAGAAAGTGCAAAAGCTCCCTTGCGAAGATGGCGTTTATCTAATTCGCGTTCAAGTACCAAGCCCGGATGTATTCCCTTTATGTAATTCAATTCTGATTTCATAACACAAAAATAAATAAATTTGTTTACAAAATAATGTTTACTTATAATTTATATTCTTTTTTAGAAATTTTTTAAAAAAATATACTATTCTACAAACTTCTAAAACTAATAAAGAATGGCTCTATATTTTTTTATACAAATGCTAAACATTTTTTTTAACGATTTACATTATTTAGTTTTCCCTTTATAGCATAAAATGCGATTATTAAACCCAATAGTATTAGAATATTTAATTGGCTGTCAATAGCAGCGACTGGGGCTTCATCTCCGAAAAGTCCACCTCCAGCATCATTGTCATTTGGCCCCCCTGAGTATATTATTTGATTTGAAAAAAGTGCGAATGCTATTAAGTAATATCTTAATATTTTTTTACAACTAAGTTTAGTTACTATGACTGAATTTATCATTTATGGATTTGTGTATATTACTTTAAATATACGCATAATATTCCTTATTTTAACTTAAATTAAAATAGTAATAATTTTAAAATAAGCATCTTCTGTTTTATCCTATCAAAAAAGCAGATATACCATACCTTCTTCAAACTCTGGGCTTGCTGTTTTTGATTGAAAAAAGCTGTAATGAAAAATTAATAAATTAATTACTACAACAAGTAATCTTAAAGTAAAACAGTGAATAGTGAATAGTAGATAGTAAATAGTAAATAGTAAATAGTAAATAGTAAATAGTAAATAGTGAATAGTAAATATTTAATTAAATTCTTTATTATTTTATGAAAGTTTTGTCGGAATTTTTTTTTAAATAAATTTTAGTAAACCAATCATTATGAGTAAGTTAGTATGAATGGTGAGGTGATCTATTTTATAAAAATTATTGGATTAAGTTATATGAATTACAATCAAAACAGCAATATTTTTTTTGCTATAAACTGTCCAATCTATTTAGTTAAATTGCCACTAATATTTTTTGATTTAATTAGAAAATTCAACAACGTTATTTTTTTTTTAATTAATAGGTGTATTTTTTAATCTAGATTAAAAATATTGTCATTTACATTTACTTTATTTGCAATTTTATATATAAATAGACTGAAACAAAAAATAAATCTAAAAACCTGTTTTTATAAATTTTTTTAAAATTATGAAAAAGATATACTCTTCGCTTTTATTAATCTTGATTTTTTTAGTAAATTCCAGTTATGGAGCTATAGCTAATAATGTAAAAGATAAAGTTTCAACTAGGCAAACTATTTGTTATGGTGCTAAGCCTAACGACATTACTCTAAGAGGTAATGTAGGAACTATTTTGTATTGGCAAAGGGCCAACAACCCGTCATTTAAAAAACCAATAAACATAGCTTCAACTGCAAAAACTCTTTCAGGAAATAAAATTGGAAGCGTAACAGAAACTACTTATATAAGAGCAGTCGTTCAAAAAAATTCTAATACTATTTCTTATTATAATGCCGTAAATATTGAGGTTACCTCAACAAATACAACGAATGTAACTTGCGGTAGATCCACTGAATTTCAAACTAAAAGTAGCAGTTCAGTTAGTAACCATACTATAAAAAGAAGTAATTTAGCAGCCGGAGAATGGCTTGGGGGAACTAGCACCGATTGGAATACTGCCTCTAACTGGGACGGTGGAGTGCCCTCAGTCACTACTAATGTGGTTATCCCTTCAGGAACAACTTATATGCCAACTATTTCAGCGGGTACCACTGCGGTTTGTAACAACATCACTATAAATGCATCGGCAACTTTAACCTTAGCTAACAGTGCCACAAGTTTATTAAACATCAGCGGCACTTTTACTAATAACGGGACGCTAACCGCGGGAGTTGCCAGTACTATAACGTTTAATGGGAGTAGTTCACAAACTATTGCTGGTACAAGTAGTACTACCTTTTCAAATTTAATAATAAATACTGCTACCAGTTCAGTGACCGTAACTAATAGCGAAAAAGTTTTTACACTTAGCGGCAACCTAACCGTAACTCAAGGCAATTTAGTATTACAAGCGTTTGATTCAAATTATCAGGTTGCTGGCAACTTAACTGTAGAACCTAACGGGACCTTAACATATGATGTAGATTACTATACTAACATTAAAGTGCTATTAGTTAGAGGAAATGTAGCCATTGATGGTACTTATTCTCAAGGTAATGCTGGTACCACAATTGTACAAATGAATGGAAATGGAAAAACAATTCATACAGGAACTTCTTCTTTAAATATTGTACTT